>CAJXPN010000461.1 GCA_913058025.1 uncultured Myxococcales bacterium
CACAGAGTAGATCGTCGGCAGCGTCAGATGTGTATAAGAGACAGGCGAGTACTTCGAGCGCGTCCTGCTCCGCAGCCGCGACGACGGCTCCGAGTGGTGGCGCGTCCAGTCGGTCGCCAAGGACGACGATGGCAACACACAGCGCCTGACCATGGAGGCCCTGCTCGCGCCCATCAGCGAGTCCGGCTCCCGCCAGATCCGTCGCATGCGCGCCCAGTTCCCCGGGGAGACCGAGCCCCGCGAGGTCCCCATCACCGAGGAGAACGCCTCCAACTGGCTCGTCACAGGTCGAAAGCTCACCCCCGAGTCCCTCGAGGGCATGACCGTCTCCGAGTCCACCAAGGTCGAGGTCCCCGCCGGCAAGTTCGACGCCAAGCACGTCCGCGTCGAGGGCTACAACAAGCAGTCGCGCGTCGACTGGTTCATGGCCGACTCCGTCCCCGGCGGCATCGTCAAGTACACGAACACCGTGACCGACGACGACGGCAAGAGCACCGAGTCCTGGTCGATGCTCCTCATCGAGCACGGCGACGGCTCCACCGAGTCCAAGCTCGGCGTCGACCTCGACGCCGCCCCCGCCGCCTCCGAAGTGCCGGCCGAGCCCGCCTCCGAGTGATCCTCGCGCCACACCCTGGGGCATGAATTTCCGAGGCGACCTCACCAGAGGTCGCCTCGAATTTTTGTGGGCTCTCCTGAGCCTGCGCCCGAGGTTACCACCACCATCGTGTCCAGACCCGCATGAACGCTCGCGCAACGTCGGGGTGCGGTGTTTCTCACTCCCGTTGGCACGATGCTCGCTCTATGAATGATGCGTACACAACGGATCATTCGAACGAGGGCCGCGACATGAAGAAGACACTCCTGGGAATCCTTACCGCGACCGCCTGTACCGTGGGGGCCATGAGCGCGCCGCTCGCGCTCAGCCCCCCCTTGAACGAGTGCGAGCAGGACGCCGACTGCGCCACCGACGCGATCTGCCACACCCGGACGGACTGCGTCGAGTGGCCCGAGCCCGGCAATGAGGAGTGCTTCACCTACAACGTGTGCGCCGACCCAGAGGACCTCTGCGGCGACGAGGTCTGCGGCGGCGGCCAGGTCTGCCTCTACGGCCCCTCCTGCGAGGCGTGCAACGACGTCATCCCCCTGGGCTGCGCCGACGAGCCCCAGGTCTGCGGCGACCAGACCTGCGCCCCTGGCGAGATCTGCACCTACGAGTCGTCCTGCGACGACTGCGACGACGCCATCCCCACCTGCAGCGCTCGCCCCGAGCCTCCGCCTCTCCTGACCTGCTACTCGGACTCGGACTGTGGCTCCGGTGAGTTCTGCGACATCCCCGACGTCGCCTGCGAGTGCTTCTTCGAGGACACCGACGGAGACGGTGTCGAGGAAGAGATCTGCCCGCCTTGCGCTCGGCCCGAAGGCTTCTGCCAGACCGAGCACACGGACTACGAGTGCCGCAGTGACTCCGACTGTGGCCCCAACGGCGCCTGCGTCGAGTGGGAGGCCTGCTCCGACTGCGCCTTCATCGACGAGGACAACGACGGCGAGAACGACTACCCCTGCGACTCTTCCTGCTTCACCGGGAGCAGCTGTGAGTACCGCGGCGGCGAGGAGTGCGGCTCGGACGCCGACTGCGGCCCCGGCGGCCAGTGCATCTCGACCCCCGACATCTGCCCTGGCTGCGCGTGCCTCGACGAGGACGGCGACGGCGTCTGCGAGAACGAGTGCCCCCCTTGTGAGTCGAACGCGTACTGCGAGTACACCGGCGGCGGGGACTGCTCCGACGACGACGAGTGCGGCCCTGGCGAGCGCTGCGAGGCCAGGGACTATAGCTGCCCGCCATGCATCGACGGAGAGTGCGACCCGTGCGACCCGGCCTTCGGCACCTGCGTCCCCGACCGCGAGCCTGGCGAGGCGTGCTTCTCGGACCGCGAGTGCGGCGCTGGCGAGTACTGCCAGCTCCCCAAGGAGCACTGCAGCTACGGCGACCCGAACGACCCGAGCGCCCCCGTCTGTGACGCCCTTCCTGTCGGCGCTTGCGCCATCGAGCCCATCGGCGACTGCCGCGCCGACTCCGACTGCGCCGCCGGAGAGGTCTGCTTCGAGGAGACCGTCTGCCCCGAGTGTCCCTTCGAGGACATCGACGGCGACGGCCAGAGCGACATCGCCTGCGCCGCGGTCTGCGAGGTCTACAGCTCCTGCCAGCCCTCCGGCGAGTGGGGCGAGTGCGCCACCAACGCCGACTGCGCCTCCGACGAGTACTGCGGCACCCTCGACGACGGCACCACCGCCTGCCTCGACCGCGCCGTCGACCCGGACGTGGACCCCGAGGGCACCGAAGACATCCCCTTCTGGCTGTGCTCCTCCTCGAGCCGCCACGGCAACCCCGGCGCCCCCGGCCTCGCGTTCTTCGCCCTCATCGGCCTCGGCTTCGCCATCCGCCGCAAGCGCCGCGCCTGATTGAAGGCGGCGCGCTCCGACTCCACAGACGGCCCCCCGCTTCTTCGAGGCGGGGGGCCATCCTCGTTCTTGCCGCCCGCGCGCCAGGCGAGATCGTTTGAATCGCGCCGACGCCATCGCTAGGCTCTCCTCACCTACGACTTCGAGAGGGGACACATGCGTAACAGAACGCTTCTACACGCCGCCGTCGTTTGCCTGGCTTGCGCCTGCACGACATCCGACGAAGGCGCCGCGCTCGACGCGTCCGCATCGGCGGACGCAGCAGACATGGCAGACATGGCAGACATGGCAGACGCGCCCGACGTCGCGTTCGATCCGCGCTGCGGAGACCTCCGCTCCGACTACATGGACGCGGTGAACGATGCGAAGACGTGCTCCAGTGATGAGGACTGCAAGCTCATCGAAGCGTCAGGGACGTGCGACTGCGCGCTCTCGTGGGGTAACGCCTCTGGAGACGTGGTCAACGGCGACTTCGCCTACCCGGAGGACTGGTCGCGCCGGCTCGACGCGTGCGCCGACGTCATCGCCGACTTCTCCAACGAGTGCGACGCCGAGCCAGGCGAAAACGTCCGATGCGTCGAGGGAGTGTGCGCTGCGGACTCCCCGAGCTGCCTTGACTGAGGCTTTGTTGTCTTGGGTTGGCGTGGGCGCTCCGGCCGGCTGGACGCGGCTATGCGTGGGAGTGCCTGTCGAACCTGAGAGCCGACAAGGGCCTTCCAGGGCCGATTTCAGAGGCAATAGTTGAATGGCCACGCGGAGATCGAGGCCCGCAGAACGCCTCCTGGGTGCCTTCCCGGGCCGATCGCCCCTGCGCGAGCTCTCAAAGAGCCACCCGGTGAGCCACCAGCCACGATCGGGCGGTGATGCTGCTCAGTTCCCCAACACTGGGGAACGCCAAGCCCGAAGGGCGGCGGCAAGGGGACCGTGTGGCAACTCCACTCCCAGCTCTCTTCATGCCCACGCGAACCACCAGCCGAGGAGCCCACGCCTCCTCTACGCTCAGCTGGTCTCGAAGAGCTCGGCGGCGGTGTCGTCAGTGCCGCTGGCGATCGCGAAGGACGCGATGCCCAGAGCGAGCGACGCGCCCAGGCCTGGCGACTGAGCGATGAGGAAGGGGAGGGTGATCGAGGCGAGCAGCGCGAGCCCATAGAGGACGCGCACGCGGCGCCTCCACACGGTCCTCGAGCGCGTCGAGATCCAGCGGGCGCGCTTGAACCCGCTGAGCGTGACGTGTGCCAGAACCGTCAAGACCGTCGCTGAGCCCACGCCCCACATCGTCCATGCCGTCCAGTCCATCATCATCGCCTCCAACACGTTGCGCTTTCGTTTCGTCTCTACTCAGTGAGACTGCAGACAGCGTGCCATGTTCAAAATGAGGCCAATTCGTAAGGAATCGGTGCCAGATCGGGACAATCGGCGGTCAGATTGCGACATCGGTGTCGCGGGCCGTCCAGATCTGGAGTGATCACGCGCCTGTACGCGCCTTGGATCACTCGGGCGAGTCGGCGGGAGGCTCGGAGGGTTCGGACTCCTCGTCCGCGGCGGCGTCGTCCTCGGGGGAGGTCTTGGGCGCGGTCTTGCTCGATGAGGACGACGCCTGCTGCGCGCTCGGATCGAAGCGGACGGCGCCGAGGCGCCGATCCATCTCGAGGAAGAACGTCTCGATGTTGCGCGCGTTCTGCCCGAGGTCGCCCTTGCCGACGCGAGACGCCGAGCGCACCCGCACGCGCGTCACGAACTCGGTCACGACCTGTACGCGCACGGTGAGGTCGTGCTCGAGCCCGAAGACCGGGCCGATGATGAGACCCTCGACGACCCGCTCGGACGCGTCGACGCTCGTCTCCTCGAACGTCTCGAGCGAGCCCACGCTCGCGCGGACCTCGTCGAAGACGCGGCCCGGGTCGGCCGAGTAGTAGCGGGGGAGCACGTCGGGGTACTCGACGGTCTTGCCCGTCTCGACCACGTCGATGACCGGCCATATCGTCGCCGCGACGAGCACGGTCATCACGAAGAGCCCCACGAGCGTCGCCGCCCCCAGCAACACCCTGCGCTTGAGCGCGCCACGTTCGCCGTCGTTGATCAGTCTCTGGTTCGCCATCGTATCCTAGTCGTGCATCACGGACATGACCTCCTCGAAGGTCGTGACCTTTTGAGCGAGCTTACGCAACGCGCTGTCGGTGAGCGAGCGGACCTCGTCCGCGCGCGCGGCGCGACGTATATCGGGCGCAGACCCATTCTCGTTGATGAGCTTGCGGATCGAGTCGCTGATCGGCAACAACTCGAAGATCGCCGTCCGCCCGTAGTACC
>CAJXPN010000462.1 GCA_913058025.1 uncultured Myxococcales bacterium
GGCATCGCTCGAGTTCGCGAGGCCGCTGGAGTGGATCTCGCGGTGGCCGAGCCCCGCGGGCGTGGACCTGCTCGAGGGCTACGTCCGCGCGCTGCGCCTCCCGAACCGCGGGATGGACGACGACGTGATGATCTCCCGCGCGGTCGACGTGATCTGCGCGATCGACTCGCCCGAGGCGTTGTCGGCGACGTTCAGGATCGCCGACAAGGGCAGGAGCACCATGATCAGCGGCGGCGCGCTCATGGCGCTCGACGAGAAGCGAAAGCGCAAGAGGATCACGCGAGAGGAGCTGCGGGATCTGGCGACGCCGACGTTCGGGCTGGACGCGCGAGGTGGGCGCGACTTCGACTACGGGCCGCGCACGATCCGCATGAAGGTCGAGGCCGGGGAGCTGCTCTTCGAGGACCTCGCGACCGGCAAGACCTACGCGAACGCGCCGAAGGGCCTCAAATCCGACGGCGTCGACGAGGTCGCCGCCGCGCGCGCCGTCTTCGACGTCGCCGTCAAGCCCCTGCGCGCCGAGCTCGCGCTCCAGCGCGTCCGCCTCGAGGAGGCGATGTCGAGAGGGCGCCGCTGGAGCGGCAGGCAATGGCGCGCGCGGTGGTGGAGGCACCCGCTGCTCGGGCCGCTGACGCGGGGGCTGATCTGGGAGGTCTGGCGAGGCGACGATCTCGTCACGCGTATGCGCCCGACCGAGGACGGCGGGTTCATCGACGTGGGCTACGTCGAGCACACCGTCGAGGACGCCGACACCCTCACGCTGCCGCACCCCCTCGACCTGGGCGAGGCGACGAAGGCCTGGGTCGAGCACATGCTCGAGTTCGAGCTCACCCAACCCTTCGACCAGCTCTCACGCCCCACCTACGACAAGGAGGGTTCGCGCGACCTCACCGGCGCGATCGCCCGCAAGGAGCGCCGCGTCGACCCGAAGGTTCTACGCGCGCTCGCGCGCGACGGCGCGGGGACCTTCGAGGAGGCCAAGAAGTGGTCGAAGGGCGCGTTCACGGTGCCCGCGCGCGGCGACCTCGTCGCCGTCCGCATGCTCTTCGAGACCACGGACGCGTCGAACCGCCACGCCCCGCTCCACCTGACCACGCTGCGCGCGAACTTCGAGGACGTGACGTTCGCGAGGCTCTACGCGCTCACCAAACTCGGATTCTCCGAGTGCGTGCGCGTGCTATCACTCGCCGCAATGGATTAGTGTCCGTCGCACCGAACCGCCGACACGGGAGCACGCCCGATGACAGAGCTCGAGACGCCCCGCCACCTCACCTTCGACGCCGACGTCGTCGAGGGCTTGGCCGCGCCGTGGCCCAGTTGGCCCGTCGACGCTCAGCCCCGTCCCTTCGACGAGGAGGCCGCCACCGCGCTGGCGCTGCGCCTCCAGAGGCGTTACCCCAGCAACGTCTCGCTGCTCTCGGAGGTCCTCCCCCAACGGGACGGCGCCGTCACGAGGGAGGAGGCCGCGTTCTGGTTCTCACTGCTCAGAGATTGGGCGTTCACGCACCCCGAACACCAAAACGAGGGGTGGATTCGAGCACGGTGCTCGGAGCTCGGATCGGACCCGAGCGTCGACGCCGTGCTCGACGCGCTCCGAGAGCCGGGGCGCGCCAGGAGCTCCCATATGGATGTGCAAGATCGCTACAAAATGCGAGCACTCAGGGCTCTCGTTCCCTGGCACATGGTGGTCGACGCGCTCTTCGAGATGCAGACGATCGACATCGTGAGCCACGTCGTCCAGGACCTGGGTTACTGTCCTGAAGAGCACCGCGACGAGGCGGCGTCCATGGTGCGCAGGCGTACGAAAGACGTCCCGGCGGATGCCTGGTTCTCGGGTGGGCTCTCGAGGCTCTACTGCGTGCACCCTCATGACGAAGCGGTCCAACGGGCGCTCGAGCTCGCCGGACAACACGAAGACCCAGGCAGGGACACCTTCGGAAACTACCTCCTCTGCATGCACACGCGCGACGCCGAGGCGCTCGACGCGCTCATCCGCGCGCACGGGTTCGCGTGGTCACCTCGACACGTGCTGTCGTACCTGGCGCGGCGAGGCATGGGCGACCTGGACGCGATGCTCGAGGCGACCATGACGGGGATCGACGCGACGTCACGGAGCCCCGAACGCGCCGCGTTCGCGATGCTCGAGCACGTCAAGGCGCCCGAGGTCGTGGCGAGGTTGTACCCGCACATGATCAAGAGGGACGCGCACGCCGACGTGGCGCAACGCATCATTGACGAGGCGGTGGCCGAGCACGCGGCGCACGGGCTGCTCTCGTGTTGTGCGCGGGCGGGGAAGAAGCGGACGTGGGCGATCGGACAGCTCCGACGATTGCTCGCCCGCGACGGCGGCCGCGAGGCGATCGAGGCGGCGCTGGAGACCAAACGCGACGAGATGGTGGAGGTCGTGCGCGCAGCGGTCCTCGACCACGAGGACGACCTCGCCGACGTCTCGATCGAGGACGCGCCCGACTGGGCGAAGCGGCTGGCCGTGATCGCGCAGGGCGAGGTGCCGGTGTGGGTCGTGGAGGGCGAGCTCCCGGCGTTGGTGGACGCGCGAACGGAGCGCGCGCTGCCCAGAGTCTGCTCGGTGGGCCTGATCACGCTCGACGACGACCCGGACACGCGCGCAGAGGTCGAGGGCTACCGGGGGCGCTTCACTGAGGAGTCGCTCCAAGAGCTGTCGAACGCGATGATGTCTCAATGGTTCACGGCCCCGAAGGTCATAGCCGAGAATCCCGTGCAGCGGCGCATCAAGCGCCAGAACTGCGTGGAGAACACCCACCCGATGAAGTGGGTCGCGCGCCACCCGAGCCCGCGCGGCGTGGCGTTGCTCGAAGACTACGTCCGATCGTCGAAGCCGCCGAACCGCCCGTACAACGTCGAAATGCTGATCGACCACGCGGCGAAGCTGCTGTGCACGATCGAGCTCCCCGAGGCGCTCGGCGCGATGTTGCGGGTCCACGACAAGGCGCGCCGCAACGCGATACGGGAGATCATGGACGAGGGCATCGACGCGGCGCGACGAAGGCTGGGGGTGACACGCCCCGAGCTCGAGGACATGTCCGTGCTGTCGTTCGGATTGGACGAGAAGGGGCGGCGGGACTTCGACTACGGCGCGCGCACGGTCAGGATGTCCGTCTCGGGCGGAGGGGTCATGTTCGAGGACCTGAGCGTCGGGACGAAGCGCAAGACCGCGCCGAGGGGGCTCGCGGGTGACGACGTCGAAAAGGTCGCCGCCGCGCACGCCGCCTTCGACCTCTGCGTCAAGCCCATCAAGGCCGAGCTGCGCCTCCAGCGAGGCCGGTTCGAGAACGCGATGATCACGGGGAGGCGCTGGAGCGCGGTGAGGTGGCGCGAGATCGTGCGCGCGCACCCGCTGCTCGCGCCCATCGCCCAGGACCTCGTCTGGGAGGTCTGGAGGGCCGACGTGCTCGTAGCCCACGTCCGCCCGACCGAGGACGGCGGCCTGATCGACGTCGACATGGACGACGTCGCGCTCGAGGACGACGACGCGCTCGCGCTGGCGCATCCCCTCGAGATGGGCGGCGCCCTGGGTGAATGGATGGAGCACATGCTCAGCTTCGAGCGCGCCCAACCCTTCGACCAACTCTCCCGGCCGACCTACGCGCTCGACGCGTCTCGAGACACGGTCGACGCGCTGGCGCGCGAGGAGCTGCTCCTGGACCTCCAGAAGCTCCGAAAGATCGCGAAGTCGGGCCCGTGGGAACTCGAGGTCTACCGCGGCTCCCGGGTCGGTATGTCCATGGTGCTCCCCGACTGTCGGGGCGAGAGGGCGACCTTGTACCTCCAACGAATGGGGAGCCCCAGCCACGACGCCCTCAGGCTCGTCCACGTCTACCGGGACCGCCACATGGTAGAGTTCGAGCAGCTCGACCCGGTCTCGCTGTCGGAGGCGCTGCTGCTCGTCGCCCAGGCGACCGACTCGGAGTGATCGGGTCGGAGTGACCGCGCAGATCCATCGCTTCGCCACGTTCGCCAACGGATGAGCAGGACACATGAACGCGCTCGAGACGCCCAGACACCTCACCTTCGACGCCGACGTGATCGAGGGCCTGGCCGCGCCGTGGCCGCGCTGGCCCGTCGACGCGAAGCCCAGGCCCTTCGACCGCGAGGCAGCGCTCGAGCTCGCGCTGAGCATCCGCGTAGAGTTCTGGACGCACACCGCGAAGCTCGAGCAGGCGCTGCCCGCGCGGGACGGTGCCATCACCAGGGAAGAGGCCGCGTTCTGGTTCAGCCTGTTGTCCCAGCGAGACTTCACGACCAAGAAGGTGTCGACCCCCGAGTGGGTCCGCGAGAAGTCGTCCAGGCTCGGCGCGGACCCGACCGAGGAGGAGGTGCTCTTCCTCCTGCGCACCGCGGGCACCTTCATGGTCCCGCAGTTCATGGCGCGCTACATGATGCGCGCGCTCCGCGCGCTCGTCCCCTGGACGCGCGCCTACGAGACCTTGCTGGGCATGACAGACGCGCGCTCGGCGGGCGGCAGGCTCGAGTTCATGGGGTACTGCCCGGAGGACCAACGCGAGGAGGCGCTCGAGATCGCGCGGCCGTACGTCGTCGACATCCTGGCGTCGAAGGGCTGGGTCAACCAGAGCATGTTCGCGCTGCACGCGGGGCTGCCCACGCCCGAGGTCGTGGGGATCGCGCTCGAGGAGGCCCCGAAGCAGGACTCCTTCATGGATCAGCACCTGTCTCTTATACACATCTCCGAGCCCACGAGACAGGCAGAAATCT
>CAJXPN010000463.1 GCA_913058025.1 uncultured Myxococcales bacterium
CCTGGGATCGATGCTCGAAGGACGAACCGAAGACGCTCGAGCCCGAGCCGGGTCACTTCGTCGCCTGCCACCTCATCGAGGAGCCCGAGCGCCGCGCCGCGGTGGAGAGAGCGCTCGGACTTGCAACGACCTCCTCGACGCAGGCATCCTCCGAGGAGGAGTGAACGCACCACACTAGGAGGCCCCATGCTCGCGCGAGACACCCCACACGGACACCTCGCGCTGAGCGCGCTGGGCGCCATCCTCATCTTCTCGCTCGCGTGCATCAGCGACTCGGGCGGAGGAGGGGGCGCGACCCCAGACGCCGGCTCACCGGACGCCGAGCCCGTCGCCGACGAGGGCCCCGTCGAGGCCCCGCTCGAGGAGTGGACCTGGGTCGACTTCCCCACGACGAAGTGCGGCAACGGCGAGGCGACTGGGCTCGGCGTCAACCTCACGGACCGCTCCGACGACGTCGTCGTGTACTTCCAGGGCGGCGGCGCCTGCTGGGACGTCAACACCTGCTTCGTCCTCAACTCCGCCGTGAACATCACCACGGGGTACCCCGCGAGGCGCTTCGAGAACGAGCCCATTCGTAACGCGGATCCGTTCGACCGCGAGAACCCCGACAACCCGTTCCGCGACGCCAGCTTCGTCTTCGTCCCGTATTGTACCGGAGACCTCTTCTCGGGTGACAACGTCGAGACCTACCAGGCGCTAGGGCAGAGCCGAGACGTCCACCACGTCGGCGCCGCGAACATCGAGACCTACCTCGACAGGCTCGCGCCCACGTTCCCCGGCGAGCGCAAGGTGCTCGTGACCGGTTCCTCGGCTGGAGGCTACGGCGCCCAGCTCTCCTTCCACCAGTTCGTCGAAGCGTTCCCCGACGCCGAGCTCCACTCTCTCTCCGACTGCGGCCCCATGGTCCAGCCGCTACAGGGGCGCTGGACCGCGATGGCGCGCGCCTGGGAGCCCCGCACACCAGGAGGCTGCGGCGACTGCATCGACGGCCTCCCCCAATGGCTCGACCACGCCGTCTCGTCCAACCCCGGCTCACGCTTCGGCCTGCTGGCCTACGACGCCGACGCCATCGTCTCCGTCTACTTCGGCTACCCCCTCGACGGCGCCTTCACCAACGCGCTCGGCCGCCTCTCCGCGGACTCCTACGTCCCGGCCGCCAACGCCAACCACTTCATCCTCGCGGGCACCGAACACACCATGCTCGGCGGCTTCTCCAACCTGTCGTCACCCGACGGCGTCGCGCTCTCGGAGTGGGTCGCGTCGTGGACGAAGGGCGACGAGGACTGGGTCGATGTCTCCCCATGAACGACGTGGTGGCTTCGAGTGACACTGGAGGTCCTGGATGTGTCATTGGGCTTCGAGGTCGCGCGCATGGCTAGGCTCCTCGAACCATCGAACACACACGAAGGCTTCGGAGAACTCCGCGCGTTGCTCCATGGCGACCGCGTCGATCTCGACGCGTGGCGCGTCGACGAGATGCTCGAGGAGGTCCGCGCGCGCGATGACCGGCTACACAGTGATGTCTGGCTCCCCTACGCGCGCTCGGCCCTGTCGTCGTGGGACCCGATCGTCCACGCCCAGGTGCCCTCGGAGCAGGCACACTCGCGTCTGCTACGCGCGATGAGAGTCGCCCCGAGCGCGCGCTTCGACGTGGTCGCTTCGGCGCGAGACGGTCTCCTTGGCGAGGACGTCTCCGCGTTCATCGAGTCGCCCGCCTACGCCCAGGTCGTCCGCTTCGAGGCGATCGAGTTCGATTTCGGAGAGCCCTTCCTCCGCGCGCTCGCTAAGACTCCTTACGCGGGGCAGTTGCGGTGCCTCGCGCTCTACCGCGATAGCCACTACTGGAACGACGTCGACTCGGAGGTGGCGTTCCTCACGTCGGACAACGCGAGCCGTCTGCGTGAACTCGACCTGTCGATGCCGCTCGCGCTCCCTGCGTCCCTCCATACATCGTGTCGCCTGAATGTCTCCACGCTGCACCTCAACGGTTGCGGTCTGAGCGGAGGCGTCATGGAGTCGTTCGCCAGAATGGAGTGCCTCTCGAGCGTGCGCACGCTCGGCCTGGGGATGAATGGCGTCTCCCTCGAAGAGCTCTCGGACCTTGCGGGGTGTGTCTGGGTCTCCGATGTTCGCCACCTCGAGTTGTGGAGGAACCCCATCCACGACTGGGACCTCCACCCCCTCACGCACGGTAGGGACTCTGCCTTGACTTCGCTGGAGACGCTCGACCTCAGCGACACCCAGCTCACATCGGAGTCGATGCATCCGCTTCTCGCTGCCCCGCGCCTGCCGTTGGTGAGACACCTCGACGTGTCCAACACGATGATGCAGGGCGCCTTCGTTGGCCGGCGCGGTGACACCTCGCCTCGCCTCCGGTCGCTGAATCTCTGGAGCTGTGGGCTCACGGCGAGCGATCTCCATGACATGTCGGGCACCGAGTCTCTCTCGATGCTCGAGGAGCTCACGATCGGCTCGAACCCCATCGGCCCGTCGTTGGCGGACGCGCTGAGCCGGCCCGTGCTCGCGTTCAAGGGGTTGAGGTGTCTGAACGCCCGAGGGTGCGGCCTGACCGACGCCAGCATGAAGAAGCTCGCGAAGGCGAACTTCGAGCGCATCGAAGTGTTGAAGCTCTCGGACGACACGCTGACCCTGGACGGTGTGCGAGCCCTCACGCGCTCGCGCTGGTTCGACGGGCTCGAGACGCTCGAGCTCGAGGGCGTGAACTGGAGCGAGGACGTGGTGGACCAGGCGCGCGCCGATCCAGCGCTCGCGCGAGTGCTCACCATCGCGCCGTCATCCATGATGACGCGGGGCAGGTGCGATGGGTGACGGATCACTCGACCGGCGCTTCGGTGACCTCCGCTCACTCATGCAGTCAC
Organism: uncultured Myxococcales bacterium; assembly: GCA_913058025.1. Taxonomy (GTDB): domain Bacteria; phylum Myxococcota_A; class Bradymonadia; order Bradymonadales; family Bradymonadaceae; genus CAJXPN01. The sequence goes on from CAJXPN010000463.1 coordinate 2,880, forward strand.
CGAGGCCAGGGCCGGAGTGGTCCGAGGCGCTCTTGCGTTTGCTCCTGAGCGCGCGTGACGAGTCGCCCGGCGCCTTCGACGCGACCTGGTCTCCCTACCTCGCCAGCTTCAACGAGCTGTGGGCAAGCCTCCCCGTCGCGCTCTCCGACGAGGCGGTCGCCGCGCTCTCGCTCGATGGAGACCTCTCATCCATCGCGTCCGTCCTCCCGTATGCCAGGTACGCGCTCTCGTTCGAAGGCGTGATGCTCACGCACGCGAGGCTCGACCTCGCGCTGGAGACCGCCAGGTCGCTCTCCCTCGACAGCCTGTCCATCGACGGCGTGAAGCTCGACTCGCGGCGCGTCGGCGCGCTCGCTGAGCTGAGTGGAGAGGCGTCTCCGCGAGCGATGACGGTGCGAAACACGAACCTCGGACGCCTCTATCTGTCCGAACTCGGGAGCTCGGGCCTCTTCGAGTCGATCGAGTCGCTCGACCTCGAGAGCTCGGAGTTCTCGGACCGCGCGCTCGTGGCGTTGATGGGCTCTGGACACCTCCCGTCGCTACGAGAGCTCAACCTCGAGGCGAACGCAGTCAGTGACGAGGGCTTCGGGGCGCTCGTCTCGATGGAGCGCGCGCCGCTCCTGCGCGACGTGAACCTGAGCCGCTGCCCGCTGACACCCTCGGCGATGAAGCACTGGACCGACGAGCCTGGTCATTGGACAGGGCTCGGCCTGAGCAGCACGCTCGTGGGGGAGGAGGGGGTCCTGAGCGTCGCTCGATCCAGGCGGACCGCGTCGCTCACGAGCTTGAAGCTGTCCAACGTGACCCAGCACGTCAACTCGCCGTTCGCGGCGCTCGTCGTCTCGGACCACGTGCGCGCGCTGAAGCAACTCGACGTTTCGAGCAATGGCCTGGGTCGCGTCTTCGTCGACGCCCTCAGCGCCTCGTACTCGCTTCGCTCGCTCGAGGAACTCGACCTCGGCGGGAACCGCGTCGACTCCGAGGGGTTGGAGTCGATCCTCTCTTCTCCAGCCGCGCGCCACCTGACCTCATTGAAGCTTGGCGGTTGCCCCATCGGTCCCGACGAGCTGCACGTCATCGCTGCCGCGATGCCCGAGATGAACCTCACTCGCCTGACCACTGGTGGACGTGACCCCGTCTCGGCGGACACGTTGCGCATGCTGTCGCACACGCCCGGGTTCGAGCGCCTGAGGTACCTGAACCTGTCTGGCAAGATCATGGACAGCGCTGGCGTGGTCGCGCTCGTCGAGTCCGACCGCATGGCGTTGGACGCTCTCTTCCTCACGGGTCGTGGTCTCGATGATGATGGATCCGCGGCGCTGCGAGGCGCCGGCTTCGCCTCTCTGGCTCACGAGCCTGGTATGTGGAGCCGTCGCGGACCCTCGCGTAACCTCGAGTGATGCATTTGAGGTGTCGCTTCGTGTCTGATCCATCATGTTGGTTTCATTCGGATTGGTGTCCGTATGTTGCCCCTGAGGGTGTCTGGGTGCCCACGCTCCGCGCAGGCGTAGAACACGTCGACCTGTGGAGTTTGAAAGGATGTTCAGGTATGGTCCGCACGACTTCATGAGGCCTCCGCGTGGCACCACTTCGACACTCCAGACAGGGACACGGCGCGCGCTCGAGGGTGCTCCTCTCGGCTTCGCTCTGTCTCCCCCTGTGCGCGTCGTGCCGCTCCACCACGGTGCCCGAGGCGAGCGTCCCGACGGAGGTGCTCGAAGCTCCGGGTGAGGCGCTGCTCGAGAACGTCCGCGGTGAATGGGTATGGGTGACCAGTGAGGCGAAGACCTCCCTCGTCACGGTCGAACGCGACGGCGTCAGAGAGCTCTTCTGGGGGCTCGACCGCGGCCGACGCGCCGTCGAGCTG
>CAJXPN010000464.1 GCA_913058025.1 uncultured Myxococcales bacterium
GGCTCGCGCGGCTGGCGAGCGGCCTGGAGAACGTGCGCATGCTCGACTCGGTGGGGCGAGCGCGGATCGGAGCGCTGCTGCGCGCCGCAGACTGTGGCGTCGCCACGCTCGCGCGCGCCGACGCGTTCTTGACGGTCTACCCCAACAAGATCTTCGACTACATGGCGTGCGCGCGCCCCTGCGTGCTCACGATCGACGGCGCCGCGCGGGCGCTCGTCGAGGGCGCAGGCGCGGGCGTCTACGCGCCGCCTGGTGACGCGGGCGCGCTCGCGCGAGCGCTGGGAGACCTGGCGCGCGACCCCGACCTCGCCGCGCTCATGGGCCGACGCGGCAGGGCGCTCGTCCGGGGCGACTTCGCGCGCGGCGCCATCGCTCGCCGCTACCTCGAGCTGCTCGAGGAGGTGGCCGCCCGAAAAGCTTGAGCGACCGTGCCGCGCGTGTCACTGTTCAATGAAACCAGACTCGTTGGCGCGTCCAGGCCGGATCGCGCGTGATGTCGGGAGGGAGCCGTCATGTCCGACGAGAGGAAGAGCCCGACCTGCATACTGCTCGTGACGTACGACTACATCGCGCGTCAGGACGCCGTCCGGCACCTCAGGAGTGACGACTGCGCCGTGTGGTGCGTCGACACCCTCGACGTGGCCGCCGAGCACATGCGCGCGCTCATCCCCGACGTGGTCCTGTTGGACATGGCCGCCGCGAGCGATGACGCCGCGGGCTTCATCGCTCGGATGCGTGAGGAGCCCGGGCTCCTGGACGTGCCAGTGATCCTGCTCACGCGTGATCGGACGCTGGCCGAAGACGACATCGCGCGCGACATGGGCGCCTCGAGGTTCCTCGTGTTGCCGTTCCAACCCGTGAGCTTGCGCCGGTACATCTCCGCGGCGGTGACCCAACACAGGCTCGCGGCGCGCGCGGTTCGCGTGCTCGTCGAGAAGGGTATCCGGGAGGAGTGGGCGAGGCTGAACCTGCTGGGGGATCGCCCCGAACCGGAGAAGGCGCGTACGCCCGACCGCCTCACCGCGCACACCACGCCCGTGTGAGGCGTCACGCCCGCTCGAGCAGCTCCACCCGGCGCCCGTCGGGATCCTCGACCACCGCTCTGCGCCCCCACTCCGAGTCGCTGGCTTCCTTACGGACTGTCGCTCCGTGCGCCCGTAGCTCCTCCACGAGCGCGTCGACCTCATCCACGACGAACCCGAGCCGCGTGCTCGAGTCGACCTCCCCGCGCGCGCGGGGTACAGCTCGAAGACCCCGGCGTCGGTCTCGCTGGCGTAGTGCTCCGGCCCCGAGCCGTGCCTGTGGAGCTCGAACGCCACGCCGAGGCGAGCGTAGAAGCCGCGCGTTCGCTCGAGGTCTCCCGCGCGGATCACCACGAGGTTGAGCAGGGGAGGGCGCGCGCGGGTCTCGCTCATTCGACTCCTCTTCCGCTGGCGCGCGAGCGCGCCGGCCTGGGTTCATTCGGTCGCGTATACGGCCGCGCCGGGGACGGCACTCTAGCGGCGCCGTCGTGGAGTGTCAGGGCGCCGGGCCCAGAGATATGGTGCCGCGATGTAAAAAAGAGGTTGACGGCCTGTAAAACGACACGTATATCTTATCTCGTTCCTGGGAGACGGCCGACATACACGTCCCCCCAGGTCGTCAGCAGGATGTATGCCTTACTGCTGCGCTATGTCTTTCGGGAACACACTTTAAGGAAGAAGCCGAAGTCGCAAGACTTCGGCTTCTTCCGTTCTTGTCTCTCCTCGAGAGGCCATGAGGGAGGGCGCCGCGCTCAGCCGAGGGTCTCCTCCTCGGTATCCTCGGCCTCGTCGTGCTCCTGTGTGGCGGGCAACTCGAACCAGAAGATCGAACCCGAGGGGGTGTTGGGGCGCACGCCGACGCGGCCATCCATCGCGCCGATGAGGTGCTTGACGATGGAGAGGCCCAGGCCCGTGCCGCCGACGTCGCGGGAGCGGCCGTCGTCGATGCGGTAGAAGCGCTCGAAGATCCGCTGCCTGTGCTCTGGGGGGAGGCCGGGGCCGTCGTCGAGGACCTCGACGCGCAGCGTGTCGGGGTCGGCGGCGTCCGCGATGGCGCGCACTGTCAGCGCGCCGCCCTCGCCGGCGTACTTGATGGCGTTGTCGAGCAGGTTGAACAGGACCTGATCGATCGCCTTGGAGTCGGCAATGACGAGGAGGTCGATGTCGACGTCGACGTCGACGGTCTGAGCGCGCGCGGCGATCTTGTCCTCCAGGGAGTCGATGACGTGGAGGGTGATGCCGAACAGCGAGACGGGCTCGAGGTCGAGAGAGAAGCCTCCGGCCTCGAGCCTGGAGATGTCGAGCAGGTCGGCGATGAGCCGGGAGATGCGGTCGGCGTTTCGGTTGAGCGCCTCGATGAAGCGGCGCGCCCGCGGCGGGTCGCTCAGGTCGTCGGAGAGCAAGGTCTCGCTGGTGGCGAGGATGACGCTGACGGGGGTGCGCAGTTCGTGTGAGACGTTGGTGACGAAGTCACGGCGGACGGTCTCGAGCTTGCGCAGCTCCGTGATGTCGTGGAGCACGAGGACGGCGCCGGCGTCCTCGACGCGCGGCGTGACCTGGACGGAGACCAGGCGCGGCGGCTCGCCCGAGAGCGTGATCTCGGCCGAGGCCGGTCCCTCGCGGCCCTGGTCGAGCAGGTCGATGATCTTGGGCGAGCGGATGAGCTCGGTGACGCGCATCCCGTGGGTCTGACCGCCGACGGCGAGCATAGGCTCGGCGAGCATGACCTCGGCGGCGGCGTTGAAGAGGGTGATGCGTTGGCGCGCGTCGAGCGCGATGACCGCGTCGGACATGCTCTCGAGGACGACGGCGAGGCGGTCGCGGTCGCGCGCGAGCTCCTCGATCGAGTCGGCCAGGCGCTCGGAGAGCCGCTGGACGGAGGCGCCGCCGCTGGGCGGCGTGCGCGTCTTGGCCGACACCTGGTCGGAGAAGTCGATGAGCGTGCGCATGGTCCTGGAGAACATGAGCGCGGCGGCCGAGGACACGAGCAGCGCGGCGAAGACACACAGCACGAGCCCGAGCGCGAGGCCCTGATAGGAGACGTCGCGGACCTGCTCGAGGCGCTCGAGGCGCTCGACCTCGGGGAGGTCGCTGCGCTGGGCGAGGCGCTGGAGCTCGGCCTCCATGAAGAGGCCGACGGCGCCGGCCGCGCTCAGGAAGAGCGCGAGCGCGACGATGAAGAGCCGGGTCCTGTAGCCGAACATGTGAGCCTTGGGGGAGCGTGGAGGTTCAGGGCTCGGGCTTGGTGAGGAGCTCGGGCTCCTCCTTGAAGCGGTAGCCGACGCCGCGCAGCGTCTCGATGTAGACGCCTGCCCAGTCGAGCTTCTCGCGCAGCCGCTTCACGTGCGTGTCGACCGTGCGCGTCATGACGTGGGCGTGGATGCCCCAGACGTCGTTGAGCAGGACCTCACGGGTCTGCACGCGGCCCTTGCGCATGATGAAGGTCGTGAGGAGCTTGAACTCGAGCGCGGTCAGCGAGAGCTCGTGGTTCTCGAGCCAGACGCGGTGCGACGCGGTGTCCACGCGGACCGCGCCGAAGACGAGCTCCGAGCCCGCGGGCGCCTCGTCGGCGCGCGCGCGGCGCAGGATCGCCTTGATGCGCAGCGTGAGCTCGCGGACGCTGTAGGGTTTGATGACGTAGTCGTCGGCGCCGACCTCGAAGCCGACCACGCGGTCGATCTCCTCGCCCTTGGCCGTGACCATGATGACGGGGACCTTCCGGGTGCGCTCGTCCTGGCGGAGGCGGCGGCAGACCTCTGTACCTGAGATGTCGGGGAGCATGAGGTCGAGCAGGACGACATCGGGCACGGGCTCTTCGAGTGACAGGCGCAGCGCCTGCTGTCCGTCCGAGGCCACGCGGGTCCGGTAACCCGCGCGCTCCAGGTTGTACTCGAGCGTCTCGGCGAGGTCGCGTTCGTCCTCGACGATCAGGATGAGCTCTCCAGACATGAGTCGACCTCGTGGCGTGGGGGCACGTGAAGCGGCGCGGCTCGCGGTCGAGCGCGTCCCTTCTCTCCTAGTGGTTGCGCGGACCTGGCACAAGCTCGGGGCCCAGGCAATCGCGTGGTGCGCGTCACGCGCGCGTGACGTCGTTGCCCGAGAGGGCGTTTGGGGTGATGATGGGCGCACACGACACACCTTTCAGAGAACAGGAGCCAGTATGTTCGAGGCGATCGATGACGACTACCTCGTGCCCTTCGACGGCACCTTCGACATCACCGCGGCGTCCACGAAGCCGCCAACAGGCCAGGCGAACAAGCGGGTCAACCAGCGGCGCCTGGCCGAGAAGATCGCCGAGCTGCGCGAGCTCCAGCGCGTGCTCTACGCCTCGGACCACCACTCGGTGCTGCTCGTCTTCCAGGCGATGGACGCCGCGGGCAAGGACGGCACGATCCGCGCCGTGATGAGCGGCGTGAACCCGGCGGGCTGCCAGGTCTACTCGTTCAAGAAGCCCAGCCCCGAGGAGCTCGACCACGACTTCCTCTGGCGCACCACGCGCCGTCTCCCCGAGCGCGGCCGCATCGGGATCTTCAACCGGAGCTACTACGAGGAGGTCCTCGTGGTGCGCGTCCACCCGAAGATCCTGGAGTACCAGCGGCTGCCGGACCTTGGGAAGACGCCCCACGTGGAGCTCTTCGAGAACCGCCTCGAGTCGATCCGCGACCACGAGATCCACATCTGTCTCTTATACACATCTCCGAGCCCACGAGACAGGCAGAAATCT
>CAJXPN010000465.1 GCA_913058025.1 uncultured Myxococcales bacterium
ACGAGATTTCTGCCTGTCTCGTGGGCTCGGAGATGTGTATAAGAGACAGGGCCGACAGGCCTCCCGTCGACGCGCAGCCCGATCCGTCCGCCTACGGAGTAGAAGCCCACGACGTGCGGGCCCACGCGGGCCGCGAGCGCGGTCTGGACGCTGACGCCAGAGCAGTTCGGGTCGTTGACGGGGGACTGGCGGACCTGGACCTCGAAGAGGTCGCCCGAGGTCGCGCGCGCCAGGGTGTACTCACCGACGCCCTGGAAGTCGAAGTAGAGGCCGTCGAAGGAGACGGTGTGGGGGTCGCCGGTGTTCTTGGCGTCGGGCTCGGGGTCACCGCACGAGCACGAGAATTTATCCGAGCAGTGGCCACCGCTCCTGTCTTCACCGCGACACGCCGCCTGACAGCTCGAGGCGTAACACCGCTTCTGGAAGCTGGCGTACTGGACCATGAGGGCCGAGGACGCGAGGCCGACGAGGACGGCCGCCACTGCCAGAGGGGCGAAGGTGGCAGCGCCTGTGGCCGTGGCGATCGCGATGACCACGAGGATGGCCGAGTTGGCGACGACACCGAGACCGCCGTTCTGCCAAAAGACGTTCATACGCGTGCACTGTTCTCCAGCTCCCAATGCAGCGGAGCGCGTGAGGTTGTCCAGACCGGCGAGCTGCTCGCAGGCGGTGTGGTGTGTGAAGGTCTCGATGAGCCAGCTCGTGTCACCGAGCGTGGCATAGAGGAGGTCGAGCGAGGGTGAGTCGGACCAGTCGGGCATCCCGGACTGTTCCGACCACGACGCGATCGAGGCGGCGTCCAGAGGGGCGCCGCCAGAATAGAGCTCGAGCGTGTGCGTGACGCCGCCGCCGAGTCGAGAGAGTGTCTCGCCGAGGGCAGGGGATCGAGAGCCGTCGCCGCCGATGAACGCGCGAACGGATCGCACGCTGAGGTCCTCGGCGAAGTTCCCCTCGACCTCGTAGGACTCGTCGCCGCGAGTGACCTCGATGCTGTAGAGGCCGCCGCCGTCGAAGGTCGGCGCGAGCCGAGATATCAGGGTGAACGGGTCCTGCCCGGGCAACGTCCAGCGCATCCTGGTCGAGCCCGGTGCGTCGAGCGAGCCGTCCTCGGCGAGCGAAGGCGCGATGATGAGCACGCCGAGGACGACGCCCTGGTCGTCGAGCGCCTCGATCTCGAAGGAGGAGTCTTCGTCGTCGCCACGCAAGGTGTAGGAGAAGGTCGAGATTCCGAGCGTCGCGGCGGCCTCGGAGGTCGCGGAGACCTCACCCGTGAGGGCGCCATCGCAGCGTCCCTCGAAGCGTTCGAAGACGGTGCGCTGGTCGGAGGGCAGCGCGGACGGCGCCGAGGTGTCCACGGGGGCGGTGGGCTCACCGCCGCACGCGCACGTGATGAGCATGAGCGCAGCGAGTGAGAGGCGGCGCGTGGTGTGTGTGGTGTTCATTGACCTTCCTCCATGGCGGGCGGGGCGACGACGAAGACGCGGGCCTGGTCGAGCTCGGTGTCGGCGGTCCAGGTGATCTCGAGTGAGAGGCGGTCGTCGCTCAGGGCGACGCTGTCAGGGGTCAACTCCAGCCCGCGCGAGTCACCGCGGGGGTAGACCGTGCCGCTGGCGCCGGCGCGAGCGTCGGAGTCGGCGAGCGACTCTGTGGTCAACGCCACGCCCACGATCGGTGTCGTGAAGGTGAGCTTGGCCGAGCGAGCGCCGGCGAACGCGTCGCCAGGGTCGAGGTGGATCATGTACGATCGAACCTGTGAGTCGGCGGCCACGCGCGCGGTCGCGTCGAGGTCGGCGGCGGAGTCGTAGGTGCCCGCGACGAGCGCGTCGACGCGCAGGTCGCGACGCAGCGTGGTGCGCGAGACCTCGAGGAAGACGAGGGCGCGGCGCGGGTCGACGAGGTCGTCGTCCTGGACGCTCGGCGGTGCATCGAGGAGGACGGCGTCGCCCTCGATGATGGGGGGCGCGTCGAGCAGCGCGAGCTGCGCGGCGCGATCGCCCAGGCGCTCCAACCCGGCGGCGTAGTCGGGGTCGTTGGTGCAGCCGACGTCGAGGACGCAGGCCTCGATCCACTCGGGGAGGATGTCGGCCTCCTCACAGGTCTCGAGCGCGCGCTGGAAGGGCTCGAGCTCGAGGAGGTCGGAGAGCGCGGGCCGAAGCGGGAAGTTAGGGACGGTGAACGTGTCGGTGGACTCGCCGTCGGCGTAGGTGAAGAGCGACTCGGCGGGCGTGAGCCTCCAGGAGTCGGCGTAGTCCGAGTAGAGCGTCTCGAAGGTCACGCTGGAGAGGAGGTCGCGGCCGTCACGGGTGGTGAGGTCGTCGAGCCAGTCCCCGTCATAGTCGCCGTTGAGGCCGCGGACCTTGCCACGCCACGCCTCGGCGAGTTGGTAGACGATGTCGATGCGGCTGCCACCGAGCTTCGCCGAGACGAAGCTGCCGTCGGGCCAGATCATGACGGCGAGGCCGCTGCCTTCGATGAGCTGTGCGCCGTCTGGGAGGTCCACGGCGTCGGCCCAACGGTCGACGACCTCGCCGTTGACGCGGCGGACGAAGCCGGAGTCGAGGAGCTCGACGGAGAGCGTGTCTCCGAGGAAGCGGGCGGCGAGCCCGGTGGCTACGGAGACGTCTTCGCAGATGGCGTCTCCACGAAGCGGGGCGAAGCGCGCGTGCACGATTGGACCGTTCGAGACGTCCGAGGAGACCATGACGAACTCACCGCCTGCCTGGAGGTCGTAGGAGAGACCGTCGAAGGAGATCAAGTGCGGGTCGCCCTTGGTGCACGCCTGGTCGGTGCCGGTCTTACGGCAGGAGGTCCAGCGGAGGACGTCCTTGGCGGCGGCCAGGAGGACGAAGACACCCTTCTGAGACGTGACGGTGAACCTGGTGAAGAGGTTGACCAGGATGAAGGTGTCGCTGACGCCCTTGGCGCGCTGGACGGACGAGTTGATGAGGTTTATGGCGCCCGCGGCGGGGACGAGCGACGCGAGGAAGCCGATGCCCGCGAGGACGGTGGTGACGCCGTCGCGGTGGGGGCGGCACGTGGAGTCGAGGCCCTGGTTGCGCGTGCACACGGGCGAGTCGCCGAGGGGCGAGCGCGCGGTGAGCTGATCGGCGGCGCAGGTCTGCCCGTGGTCGAGGAGCGCGCGCAGGACCTCGGTGGAGAAGGCCGCGCCAGCGACGCGCAGGTGGGGCTGAGCGATGAAATCACTCAGGGCCGTGGCGTCGAGCCAGTTGACGATCTCCTGGTCGTCGCGCTCGATGACGCGGGAGAGCTCGACGAGCGGGAGCGCGGTCAGGACGCGGTCGGCGCGCGTGAGCGAGACGGAGCCCTCAGGAGACGCGCCATCGGCGGGGACGGCGATCCAGGCATCCGTGGTCGATGCACCGTCGAGTTGGAAGAGGGCGATGGCGCGTGCTTCGCCGCCCTGAGAGAGCGTGACCTCGTTGTAGGTTTCGACGGATTCGTTGGAGACGTCGATCGAGATGGTGACGTCGACCGGGTCGAGCGAGGGAGACTCGATGCGGAAGGTGGCGGGGAGGTCGAGCGCGGGGTCGGGCTGGACCATGAGGAGGGCGCCGACCTCGGCGCCGTCGTCGTCGAAGAAGGCGACGCGGACGCGGTCCTCGGCGATGTTCATGTCGTAGCGGGCGCGCGTAACGCCGTAGAGCTCTCGTGTGCGCTCGGAGAGCTGGACCTCGTCGGTCCAGGGCTGCTGGCACCAGACGTCGAGCGTGACGCCGCCATCACCTCTGACGATCTCGGCGTCGACGTCGGCGCCAGCGCCTGCGTCAGGGTCGGGGTTGGCCTCGCCGCCGCATCCGCCGCAGGCGGGCGTGAAGAGCGAGAGCGAGAGCACGAGCGCGAGGAGCGCGCGGCGTCGCGTGGGGTCGTAGTGGCCGTTCATGGTGAGACCTCGAGCGTGGCGAGGCGCTCTTGCGTGAGCGTCTCGGCAGCGGACGTGACGGAGACGCCGACCTCGTAGGTGCCGGGGTCGAGGGCATCGAGCGCGGCGGAGACGACGGTGAGCGCGAGCTCGCCGTCGTCGGAGGGGTCGGCGGAGGCGGCGAGCTCGACGCGTGGGTCGCGCGTGAAGACCTCGACGCGCGAGATCGGCGGGGTGAAGCAGCGGGTGACCACGCGGGCGGTGACCTCCTCGCCGGGTGAGGGGTTCGAGGGCGTGAGCGTGAGCGAGGTGATGGAGGGGAGCTCACCGGGGAGGCAGCCGTCCGCGTCCGAGGCGTCGGAGCCTGCGTCCTCGCCAGCGTCGGCGAGCGAAGCGTCGGAGCTCGCGTCGAGCGAGGCGTCGGAGCCGACGTCGAGCGACGCGTCGGCCTCGGGTTCCGAGGGTCCACACCCCAGCGTGATCGCGATCATCGCGGTGAGCAGTCGGAGGTTCCACATGGAGCAATCCTGTTGGTCTTCTGACGAGGGCAGAGCCGTTGAGGAGCGCCCCACCGCGTCGCAGTTCATGTCGTGTCGTAGGTCCTCTGTGTAGCAGAAAGAGGGTAGCTGGACCAAGGCGGTGGCTGTGCGGGGGCTGCCGGGAGACCCCCGAACCATTCGGGGTGAACGGATGTTCACCCCGAATGGTTCGGGGGTCTCGGACGGTTCAAAAGATCGATCGACCGTGTACACAGGTGCGGAAGTTCTGGGTTCGCTCCATTCCTGAGGCGCGCTGAATGAACGAAGGCATGAGACTGTCTCTTATACACATCTGACGCTGCCGACGATCTACTCTGTGTAGA
>CAJXPN010000466.1 GCA_913058025.1 uncultured Myxococcales bacterium
TATAAGAGACAGGAGCCGGGGTCACCTCGCGCCCACGACGCACGTAGCAGGGGAAGTGGACCGAGCTCGCGTTACCCTCCCGGTACACGCTCGCCAGGACACGGTCGGCGTCGATGTCCGTGAGCCACTCGTAGTAGTGCGTCCGCTCGAACGCCTCACGCTCCATGATGTCCGAGTCCATGAGCACATGCGGCCCCGACGCGAGCACCAGGTTGGTCTTCATGAGCGGGTTGTCGGGCAGAATCTCCGAGTACAGGCGCTCGATGTCGCCCGCGCCCGGCCCTCGAAGGACGCCCGTGATCATGAAGTCGCGCAGGTCTGCCTGGTACCCCACGGCGGCCGCCGCGAACGTGTCGTCCTCGAGCAACGCGTCGAGGAAGTCGCTCCAACGGTCTGCGTCGTCTACGGATTCATAAATCAAACCAATGAGATGCAGGATGTCCACGGGGCCTCTGGGGTCGATGTGCGGGAGCGACGGGGTGCTCCGATGACTCCATGATCTCGTCTATAGCCAAATTTGAGTATCGCTCAAATCGGTGAGGTCGGGCCACGCTGCGCCGCCCTCTCCAAGGAGCCCACCATGCACATCGGACTCGCCGTGTTCGGCACCCGCGGCGACGTCGATCCGATGGTCGCGCTCGGGCTCGCGCTCCATGCGCGTGGCCACGAGGTCACCATGTTCGTGAACCCCTCGCTCTCGAGCGCGTGCGTCGGCCCGCTCGAGGTCGTCGAGGTCGGCGCGCCGTGGTCGCTCTCGGAGGTGCTCGCGCACCCGAGGTCGATGGACCCGAGGTTCGTGTGGAACGAGGTGTACATGCCTCAAATCAAGGCGTTCTTCGACGCGACCCTCGCGACCCACCGCGCCCGCCCGCTGGATGCGATCGTCGCGCACGTGTGGACGCTGGGCGCGCAGCTCGCCGCGACCCACCTCGGGCTGGCGCTGGGGTGCGTGGCGCTCCAGCCGATGGTGTGGATGTCGCGGGCGATGCCGCCGAGGCTCAACGCGCTCGACCTCCCTGGGTGGCTGCGTGCGCCAACGTTCCGCGTGGCCGAGCGCGCGTTGATGCGGGGCGTGTTCGCGCCAGCGCTCCGGCGACAGGCCCGCGCGCTGGGTGTCCCACTGGCCAGCGACGCCGACCTGCCGTTTCGCCACTTCTGGGACCGCGCGCGTTGCCACCTCGGGCTGTGGGACCCGTCGTTTCGACCTCCCCAGCCCGACGACCCGCCCCGGTCCCACATCCTCGGGTTCCCGCAAGGTCACTCCCGCGAGGCGCTCGACCCCGACCTGCTCGCGTTCTGTGAGGAGCACAGGCCCTGGGTCATGGGGCTCGGATCTGCGCTCCCCGTGGCCCACCAGGAGCCGTACAGGCTCGCGCTCGCGGCGACCGACGAGCCGATCGTCCTCGTGGGCGCGGACGCGGACGCGCTCGGCGTGAAGGCGAGCTCCGATCGCGTCCGCGTGGTCGGCCGCGCGCCCTACTCGGAGCTGTTCTCGCGCTCGCGAGGCGTGATCCACCACGGCGGCGTCGGCACGACCGCCGAGGCGCTGCGCGCGGGCGTGCCGCAGTGTGTGTTGGCGTTCGGGAACGACATGTTCGACAACGGCGAGCGCGTCGTCGGGCTCGGCGCCGCCACGATGCGTGAGGCCCGACGCGCGACGGTCGACCTGCTGCGCACAGACCTGGAGAGGCTCACGCGGCCCGAGATCCGCGCGCGAGCGGCCGAGCTCGCGCGCGCGCTCGTGTCACCCGAGGACGCGCTCGCGCTCGCCGCCGATCGGCTCGAGGCCGCCTTCTGCGCCGACCTCCACGTGGAAGCCCGTGCGTGACTTGAGCACGATGATCTTGGGGTCCGGGTCGGGGCCGTCGGGTTCGCCCTCGACGAAGCGCATCGGCCCCAGCGCGCACGCCGCCTCGACGACGCGGCGCGCGATGAGCGTGGAGAGCTGGGCGCCGATGCACGCGCGCGCGCCGAAACCAAAGGGCATGTAGTCGCCGATCTCGACCCTCTCGCGGTCGACGTGACGGCTCGGATCGAAGCGCTCTGGATCGGGCCAGTACGCCGGGTTCCTGTGGACGAAGAGAGGGCTCACGAAGAGCACGTCGCCGGCTCCGAACCTCGCGCCGCACTCCTCCAGCGTGACGTCCTCGCGGGCGACCCTGACCATCGTCCAGAACGCTGGATAGAGGCGCAGCGTCTCCTTGATGACGCGGTCGATGCGTGCCTCGCGCGTGTCATTCATCATGTTGAGATCATTCATGATTTCTGGCTGACGAAGCAGCTCTGTGATGCACCAGCAGCAGGTGATGGTGGTCGTCTCGAGGCCGGCGACCAGGGTCGTCACGGTCTCGTCGATGGCGTCCTCGCGGGTCCAACCGGGGCCGAGCACGCCGCGCATCGGGACGCCGGAGCGGTCGGTCAGCGCGCCGAGGTCGTCGAGCACCCGGCCAGCGAAGGCGCGCAGCGCGGCGCGGCTCGAGCGGATGGCGCGCGCTGGAGCGCCGAAGCGGACGGCGTACGGTCTGAGGCTCTTGGAGGTGAGATCGAGCGCGTCGGTGGCGGAGTCGATCGTGCGCGTGATCTCGTAGGCCATCTCGGGGTAGGCGCGCCCGAACATCGCCACGCACACCAGCTCGAAGACGGACGCCGAGACGAGCGCGTGGAGGTCGAGCGGGCCAGGTGAGACGCCCGACCAGTCCAGCTCGGGGAGTGGAGTCTGGCGGAGCGCGCGCGCGACCTCCACGTACATCGGCCGGACGCGCGCGCGTCGCTCGGCGCCCGCGTCGCCGTCCAGCGTGGGGAGCGTCGGGCCGATGAGCCACCGCAGCGACCCCTGGCCAGCGAACGTGCCGAGGGGACCGTACGGGCGCGCGCCGCGCTCGAAGGCGGGGTGCGTGAGGACCTCACGGGCGACCCTGGCGTCCGAGATCACGCGCACGCGGCGAAGCCCCAGGTCGAGCTCGAGGTCTCCCGTGGCGTACGGGTCGTGCGCGCGAAAGAACGCCGCGGCGTCACGCTTGAACGCGAGCATGTCCGCGAGCGCGCCGAGCGGAGACCTCATGAGCGGGGCCCCTCGTGTCGCTCGAGGCGCCGCGCGAGCCACCCGACGATCGACGCCTCTCTTCCGCGGGGCGCGAACACCCCGTGGATGAGGTGGAAGTGCCGGAGCTGGAGGTACTGGTTGAAGGGGTATTGCGGCGAGCGATGGTGGTCGTGGTGCCACCCCGAGTGCTCGGTGAAGTAGCGCATGAGCGCTGCGCTGTGGCGCGAGTGTGGGACGTAGACGGTGGTGAAGCCGAACCAGGCGATGGTGGTGAGTGCCGGGATCAGCAGCGCGCGCGCTGCGAGCGGCGCGCCGAAGCGCGCCGAGGTCAGCGCGAGGAGCGCCCCCAGCGCCGCGACCACGCCGAGGGTCAGCGCGCGCTCGGAGCGCGTGAGGAGGCGCCAATTCCGAAGGTATATCAATGGGATGGTGGGCAGTCGAATGAGCAGGTTCCTGGGCTCCAGCTCGTAGACGACGCGCTCGGGGTCGTCGTGTTCGTGGAGCGTGTCGTGGTGGCGAAGGTGGGTGCGACGGAGGAGCGGGAAGGGCAGCCCGACGCCCATCGCCATGAGCACGCCAGCGGCGGTGTTCACGACACGATTCGGGAAGAGGACGCCGTGTACGGCGTCGTGGATGCAGACGCACAGCATGTACTGAGCGGGGAGCACCGAGAGGAAGAATGGCCACCACGTGAGCTCGCCGCTCAGGTGCCCGTACGTGCGTGACACGATCCACGCGAGGAGCGCGGCGCCGAACCAGAGCGTGAGCCCGCTGCGGATCGGGAAGTCCGCGTGAGGGAGGTCGTGCGTGGCGCTCATCGTGTCCTCCTGAGCGACGGCGTGATCGCGTCGGCGACGGCGCGCGCGCTCTGGACACAACCGAGGAGCCCCGAGATCCCGGCGCCGCTGTGCGCGAGGTGCCAACCACGTGGGGTCATCGCCGCGGTCGACGTCTTGAGCGAGGCGGCCGTGAGGCGGCGGCCATAGACCGACCCCTCGTGCCCGCCGAACCTCGATGACCAGACCTTCGGGGTCATCTCCCGCACGTCGAGCCACTGTGGACGCACGCCCAGGCGCGCGAGCTCGCGGGCGAGCAGCCCCGAGAGGTCCTCCTCGCCTGCGTGTGAGAACGCGCAGAGGACGTGGCGGTCGAGGTCGAGGTCGGCGTTGAGCGTGGGTGAGCAGAAGTTGATGGTGCGTGCTCCAGGGAGCTCGGGCGCGGAAAAGCGCACGTCGCGTGTGTCGCTGAACCAGGTGAAGTTGCGGGCGCGCAGCCTCGCCTCGTCGTCGCGCGAGAGCGCGACGAGCGCGTTGAGGGAGCGGACGGGGTTGCTGCGTGAGAAGCCACGCGCGAGCTTGCGGCCGAGGCGCCTCGAGGCGACCCGGTCGCTGCGCTTCATCATCCCCGCGAGCGCGCCTGGGGAGCACGCCCACACGATGTGGTCGCAGCGGAAGCGGCGGCCGCCGACGGTGAGCGTGGAGCCCGAAGAGGTGCGCGCGGCGTCGTCGACCCGCGCGCCCACGCGGATCGACACCCCCGCGCGGCGCGCGGCGTCCTCGAGCCCATCGACGAGCGCCGCGAAGCCTCCCTCGGGGACGAAGAGCGACTGGTTGAGGTGATGGCGCGCGGACGCGAAGAGCAACGCGGAGCTGTCTCTTATACACATCTGACGCTGCCGACGATCTACTCTGTGTAGATC
>CAJXPN010000467.1 GCA_913058025.1 uncultured Myxococcales bacterium
TCTACACAGACTAGATCGTCGGCAGCGTCAGATGTGTATAAGAGACAGGGACATCCAGGCCACCGGCGATCGCCTGCTCGTGTCTCGCTGGGACCCGAACGGGAGCTGGAGCACGTCGCGCGTCTCGCTCATCGACATCTCGAGCCCCGACGGCGTGATGGTCGAGGGCGACGAGATCCCGGTGAAGGGTCGCATCAACAACAAGTTCAACATGGATCTTCACGAGGGCGTCCTGCGTGTCGTGTCGGGCAACTCGTGGAACGCCTCGGCGAACACGAACCACGTCGAGACCTTCGACGCCACCGACATCCAGAACGTCACCCCCATCGACCACGCCACGTTCGGCGACAACGAGGACCTCTACGCGACGCTCTTCATGGGCGAGAAGGCGTTCTTCGTGACCTACCGCCGCGTCGACCCGTTCCACGCGTTCGAGATCCTCGCCGACGGCACGATCACCGAGAAGTCGGAGTTCATCGTCTCGGGCTGGAACGACTACTTCAAGTCGGTCGTCGCGGGCTCTCGACTCATCGGCATCGGCAAGAACGACGAGCAGGGCTCGACGATGGCCGTGAGCCTCTACGACATCACGGACCTGACGAACCCGAACCCGCTCATCTCACGTGAGGAGGTCGACCTCGAGTGGAGCTGGTCCGAGGCGCAGTGGGACGACCGAGCGTTCTCGGTGCTCGAGAAGGCCACCAACGTCGTCGCCGCCGACGGCGTCACGACCGAGACCGGCGTCGTGCTCCTCCCGTTCTCGGGCTGGGACCAGGCGGCGAGCAAGTACGTCTCCGCCGTCCAGATCTACACGTTCTCCGACAGCACGCTCACGCTCCGCGGCACCATGGACCACGGCACCCAGGTGCGCCGCAGCTTCGTCGCCGACGCGACGGACAAGACCACGGGCAACATCTCCGAGGCCGAGCTCTCGCTCTTCGACACGAGCGACCCGGACACGCCGGTCGAGCTCGGCCGCGCCGAGCTCGCGCCCAACTACGCCGACTTCAAGGTCTTCGGTCAGCACGGCGCTCGCCACCACGACCGCTCCGACTACTACGGTTGGTGGGGAGGCTCGGCGCAGAACCAGCAGCAGGACTCGATCCAGATCGTCCCGCTCGCCGGCGACGTCGACCAGTCCGAGCCCGTCGCCTCGATCGACGTCCTCGCCGGCTCGACCTCCTACAAGGTCGGCGACAGGCTCGTCGTCTCGCGCTCCGAGTACACGGGCTACGACAACGCCACCAACCGCAACACGTTCGACACGACGATCGAGGTCTACGACCTCGCCGACCCCGCGAACCCTGCCCAGGTCGGCGGCACGTACGCGTCGAGCGACCTCTCGTTCGGCGGCGGCTACTACGGCGGCTACTGGGGAGACGACTGCTGGGACTGCGGACGCGGCGGTTACTACGGCTACGGCGCCAACGGCGACACCTACGCCGCGGGTGACTTCCTCGTGGTGCCGTCACAGGTCGGCCACGACGAGCTCGAGGGTCAGGTCTTCCGCCAGACATGGCGCGTGGACTACGAGCGCAACCGCTACGGCGAGAACTGCTACGGCGAGGACAGCCAGACGGGCAACTGGGGCCCCAACGCGTGCACCTACTACGACGGCTACGAGAGCTGCACGCAGCTCACCCGCGTCGACGGCACCCAGGACGGCAAGGTCTGTCAGGGCCAGTTCTCGCAGTGCACCCAGGACGCCGCCGGGGAGACCGACTGCGTCCAGGTCGACCGCAGCCAGGTGCCGACCGAGTACAACGAGAACACCCAGGAGCAGCGCCGCTACTGGACGAGCTACGAGCTCCAGCTCATCGACATCGACGCGCTGGCCTCGGGCCAGGGCGGAGACCCGAGCGCGGCGATCACGACGCTCTCGATGCCGTCGACCGAGGAGGCCGCGGGCCTCGTCGCCGAGGGTGACTCGCTCTTCGTGAGCTACCGCACCCCGACTCGCCTGCCGGGCGACAGCCGCCCCTACGTCCGCTACTTCTTCAAGGAGATCGACCTGTCCGGCGCGGCGCCGGTCGTGAGCCCCGCGGTCAACGTCCCGGGCACGCTCGTCGAGGTCGAGGGAGACACGCTGCTCACGCAGGACTACCTGTGGGGCCAGACCATCGTGGAGTCCTCGGTCAACAAGCTCGAGCTGCGCGGCGGTCAGGCGTTCCTCAAGGGCGCCCACCGCTTCGTCGACCAGCAGGTCGCCTCGATCACCTCTGACGGAGCAGGCCACGCGGTCGTCTCGCACCAGAAGGCCTGGTACGCCAACTACGCCTCCACCGGCGGGAACTACCACGAGTACGACTACACGACCCGCATGAGCGTCCTCGACCTCACCGGACCTCGCCTCGACGTCCTCTCGGAGACGCCGATCGACGACTGGGCCTCGCTGCGCGAAGCCCGCGCCGGCAGCGCGCTCTTCCAGGTCCCCGGCGGCCTGCTCGTCATGAGCCTGTCGGACCCGACCGCGCCCGCGGCGAGCTCCTACTTCGCCACCCGCGGCTGGCCGCGTGACATCATCGTCGAGGGCGAGGACGTCTTCTTCTCGGCGGGTCGCTTCGGCCTCTACAGGTTCGACCTGAACGAGGACAACCTCGCCCCCGAGTGACGAACTCGGCGAGCGCACTCGCCTCCTGATTGCGCCCCGAATGGTCGGGGCACGATGGGACGCGTGACGGCCGCGACGGCGAGCCCCTGAGTGGGCTCGCCGCGCGGCTTTCTTGTGGTTTCATCAGATGATGGATGTCAGTGGTCAATACCCGTCGGGATCGTTAGAGTGTGCCGCGTGAAGCGACCTCGAATTCAGGAGTGAGTGATGGATACACAGAAGCTCGACGACAAGATCAAGCGGCTCTCCGAGCACGCCCAGGAGTGGGCCGACCTCGACATTCGAGAGAAGATCGCCATGGGCGAGCGCCTCATCGAGCGCACGCTGGACGTGGGCAAGCGTCAGGTCCGCGCGGCGATCGAGGCCAAGAAGATCCCGGCGGGGTCGCCCGCCGTGGGTGAGGAGTGGCTCGGCGGTCCGTTGATCACGATGCGCACGGTCCGCCTGACGATGAACTCGCTGCGCGAGATCGCCGAGAAGGGCACCCCCCAGCTCAAGCCCGACGCGATCCGTCAGCTCGAGGACGGCCGCGTCGTCGTCGACGTCTTCCCGACCGACCGCTGGGACGCGCTGCTCTACCAGGGCTTCGAGGCCGAGATCTGGATGCAGGAGGACGTCACGCCGAAGAACCTCAAGGACACCATGGGCGTGTTCTACAAGGAGGAGGCCCCGGAGGGGCTGGTGGCGCTCGTGCTCGGGGCGGGCAACGTCGCGAGCATCGGGCCGCTCGACGTCGTCTACAAGCTCTTCGCAGAGGGCCAGGTCTGCGTGCTCAAGATGAACCCGGTCAACGACTACCTCGGTGAGTTCATCGAGGAGTCCTTCCGCGAGTTCATCGAGCGCGGCTTCCTCGAGCTCGCCTACGGCGGCGCCGACGTAGGCGCGTACCTCTGCCAGCACGAGGGCATCGACGAGATCCACATCACGGGCTCGGACAAGACCCACGACGCCATCGTCTACGGCGTGGGCGACGAGGGCGCCGAGCGCAAGGCCAACGACGAGCGGGTCAACACCAAGCGCATCACCTCCGAGCTCGGGAACGTCAGCCCCGTGATCGTGGTCCCGGGTGAGTGGTCGGCCTCGGACCTGACCTTCCACGCCGAGAACATCGCCACCCAGCTCGCCAACAACGGCGCCTTCAACTGCAACGCCACCCGCGTCGTCATCACGCACGCCCAGTGGCCCCAGCGCGAGGCGTTCCTCGACGCGCTCCGCGACGCCTACCGCCGCGTCCCTCAGCGCGTCCCCTACTACCCCGGCGCGCGCGATCGCTACGCCCGCTGGGTCGGCGAGGCCTCCGAGCCCGTCGAGGAGTACGGCGTCACCAACGACAACCTGCTCCCGTGGGCGCTCGTCCCGAACCTCTCGCCCGACGACAAGGAGAACATCCTCTTCCGCGAGGAGTCCTTCTGTAGCGTCCAGGCCGAGACCGCGCTCGAGGCCGACGGCGTCGGTGACTTCCTGCGCCGCGCCGTCGAGTTCGCCAACGACACCTGCTGGGGCACGCTCAACTGCTCCATCTTCATCGACCCGAAGACCGCGACGAGCCACTCCAAGCAGCTCGAGCAGGCCATCGCCGACCTCACCTTCGGTTCGATCGTCATCAACCACTGGGCCGCGCTGGCCTACGGCCTCGGCGTCACCACGTGGGGCGCCCACCCTGGCCACACCTACCAGGACATCCAGTCCGGCATCGGCGTCGTCCACAACGCGCTGCTGTTCGACAGGCCCTTGAAGACCGTCATCCGCGGGCCCTTCAAGATGTTCCCCAAGCCGCCCTGGTTCGCCACGAACAAGAACACGCACGAGATCGCCCCCAGGCTCTGCGAGTTCGAGCTCAACCCGAACGTCAAGAACCTCGGCCGAATCCTGTGGTACGCCGTGCGCGGCTGAGCCGGCTCCGTCTGAACCTGTGAGAAGCCACGCGGCGGCGCGTGGCCTCTTTGCGTTTGGTGACGTGTCGGGAGGTTTGGGAGCGTCCGTTTGGGCGGCTCGTGGGTTTCGGGGCAGGAGCCCCCGCCGCCGACCCTTCGGGTCTTGGCGCCCCGCGCGCTGCGCGCGGTGAGCTCCGGACATGGCGGCTGTTCTCGCGGGGAGGTTCGCGTGTCTTTGGCGGAGGGTGGTGGG
>CAJXPN010000468.1 GCA_913058025.1 uncultured Myxococcales bacterium
CTACACAGAGTAGATCGTCGGCAGCGTCAGATGTGTATAAGAGACAGGTGCCGGACTTCGTCCTCGGGGCGTTCTTCGCCGAGCACGCGAGCAACTGGGACGACCGCGCGAACATGTCCTATGGCGTCGCGCTGCAGTTCCGGCAGCCGTCGGGCTACGAGTTCGGGCTGGCGTTCGACTACGCGGACCTGCGCATGAACGATCAGTTCTGGCTCGAGCAAGGTGAGCCCGCCGACGAGGCGGACTACACCGAGATGAACATCGGGCTGGTGTCGGCGGTCGTGACGATGAACTGGTACTGGCCGGCGACGGCGTGGCTCGCGCCGTACGCGGGCGTGGGCCTGGGCGCGGGGTTCGTGATCGGCGAGACGGTCCAGATCAACCCGCGCCAGGGCTCGGCGTGTCGAAACGGGCTGGGCCAGGACCCTGACCAGTTCGCGCCCGACGTTTGCTTCGACGAGAACGGAGAGCCGGACCCGACGCAGCTCGAGACGGACTCACCGGACGCGAACAACTTCGTGCCGGTGGTGCCGATGCTGCGCCTGGGCGGGGGCCTGCGCTTCCAGATCGAGGACGTGGGCGTGGTGCGGCTCGAGATCGGCCTGCAGGACTACCTCTACGCCGGCCTGTCGGCGGGCGTGGTGTTCTGAGCGCTCGCGAGGAGCGCAGAAGAGACGAGTGAGAAGACCCAACGAGCGGAAGAGGAGATCGAATGAAGAAGGTGTATGAGTCGGCGGCGGCGGCGGTGGCCGACATCCACGAGGGCGCGACGCTCATGAGCGGCGGCTTCGGGCTGTGTGGAAACCCGGAGAACCTGATCCTGGCGCTGCGCGCGCGAGGTGTCGGCGGGCTGACGGTGATCTCGAACAACTGCGGGACGGACGACTTCGGGCTGGGCGTGCTGCTCAAGAACCAGCAGATAAGGAAGATGATCTCGAGCTACGTGGGCGAGAACAAGAACTTCGCCGAGCAGTTCCTGTCCGGGGAGCTCGAGGTCGAGCTCAACCCGCAGGGCACGTTGGCCGAGCGCATCCGCGCGGGCGGCGCGGGTATCCCGGCGTTCTACACGCCCACGGGCTACGGCACGGTCGTGGCGGACGGGAAGGAGACGCGCCCGTTCGACGGCCGGATGTACGTGCTCGAGCACGCGCTGGTGGCCGACTTCGCGCTGGTGAAGGCGTGGAAGGGGGACACACAGGGCAACCTGATCTTCCGCAAGACCGCGCGCAACTTCAACTCGATCATGGCGACCGCGGGGAAGATCACGATCGCGGAGGTCGAGGAGCTCGTGGAGCCTGGCGAGCTGGACGCGGACGCGATCCACACGCCGGGGATCTACGTCCAGCGGATCATCAAGGGCGAGAGCTACGAGAAGTGGATCGAGCAGCGCACGACGCGCCCGCGCGAGGCCTGAGCGAGCATCCGAAGGGACGCGACGACATACAGACACACGAGCAAGTGAGAGTGAAGAGATGTCATTGACACGCGAGCAGATGGCGCAGCGGGCGGCAGGGGAGCTCGAGGACGGGGCGTACGTGAACCTGGGGATCGGGATCCCGACGCTGGTGGCGAACTACATCCCGGAGGGGATGGAGGTCGTGCTGCACAGCGAGAACGGGCTCCTTGGCGTGGGGCCGTTCCCCTTCGAGGGGGACGAGGACGCGGACCTCATCAACGCGGGCAAGCAGACGATCACGACGGTGCCCGGGTCGTCCTCGTTCGCGAGCGACGAGAGCTTCGCGATGATCCGCGGCGGCCACATCGACCTGACGATCCTGGGCGCGATGGAGGTCAGCGAGTCGGGTGACCTGGCGAACTGGATGATCCCGGGGAAGATGGTCAAGGGGATGGGCGGCGCGATGGACCTCGTGTCGGGCGCCAAGCGCGTGGTCGTGTTGATGAGCCACGCGAACAAGCGCGGCGAGTCGAAGCTGCTCAAGCGCTGCGCGCTGCCGCTCACGGGCGTGGCCTGCGTGAACCGCATCATCACGAACATGGCGCTCTTCGACGTGACCGACGGCGCGTTGATCCTGCGCGAGCTCGCCCCAGGCGTGACGCTCGAGCAGGTCGAGGAGCTCACGGAGGCGAGCTTCGAGGTCGCCGACGACCTCAAGGAGATGGCGCTCTGAGCGCCCTGCTCTCCTGAGCACATGGTGGACCGGCGGCGTAGATCAACCTCTACGCCGCCGGTTTTGTCTTTCGAGCCCGATCCGTGGGATCGTGTTCGATGGGTCGCGGCGTAGTGATGCGCCGCGCCGCTGGAACGATCGAGATCAAAGAGAAGGAGACTCATGACGCCCCGTATCCTCAAGACGACCGCGCTGGCCGCGGCGCTCGCGCTGCTGGCGGGCTGCCCGACCGGCGAAGAGAACAACGCCAACAACGCCCCGCTGCCCGACGCCTCCAAGGGAGACGACACAGGAGGCGCGGATACTGGTGACGACGCCGGTGACGACGTCGGCGAGGACGCTGGCGAGGACGCTGGCGAGGCGGCGTTCACGTGCGTGAAGGCGTGGCCGAGCGAGGCGACGATCCCGAGGACCGAGGGCCGCTCGACGGTCAAGATGCTCACGCTGTGCAAGGGCCTGCCGATCGAGGAGGTGGCCGCGCTCGGCGCGCGCGCGGTGCTCAAGGCCGACCCCGCGGACGACGGCCTCGAGCTGGACGCGCAGTCGGTCTCGGGCGAGGCGTTCCGGGGCGAGTGGATCAGAGTGGGCGCGACGTTCGACGTGCCCGAGCGCTGGTCGGTGACCGACGTCGTCCCCTTCGTGAGCCTGACGCTCGGTGAGACCGCGCTCGAAGCGTCCGGTCCCCGCACGCACCAGACCGAGGAGAACCTGAAGGAGATCCACAAGAACAAGGGACTGCTGACGACGGACGAGGCATCGAACCTCGCGGCCGACAACCCGATCTTCCAGGCGCCCGCGGGCGCCTCGACGAACATCCTCGCGAAGCCCGCCGGGGGCGGCACGACCGTGTTCACCGCGAGCCTGGATCAGCGGACCTCGATGCTCAAGCTCAACGAGACGCCGCTCGGAGGCGGCGGCAGCGACGTGCGCGGCGAGTTCTCACTGGGAGGCGTCGACCAGGCGTCGATGGTGCGCGCGAACAACCCCGGCGGCGGCTCCCGCCTCTACGTGATCGCGCAGTGCGAGAGCACGCGCGCGGCGCCATGCGAGAAGCCGCTGGCGTTCGGGCGCGCGACGCTGAACGAGGCGGGTGAGGTCACGCAGAGCGAGACGCTCGGCGGGCTCGACGACGTCGCGGAGTACCCGCCGGCGTTCTTCGACGGCGAGACGCTCGCCTACACCGAGCTCGTGTCGGCGAACGGAGGGGGCGCGAAGCTGCGGATGCTCTACGCGGCCCGAGAGGTGAACACGGACGCGACGGTCTGGGTGGTCGTGGACGCGTTCGACATGTCCTCGAGCCGCACGCCGAGGCTGCGGCGCGTGACGGTGCTCGACGAGATGGGCGGCGTGACTCCGCAGATGGTCGCAAACGGGGAGGCCACGATAGGCATCGTGCGCTCGCCCGAGGCCGTGACGCTGGACCCGGCCGAGCCGGTGGGCAACGATCAGACGATCCTTTGGGTCAGTCAGGAGGCCGAGACGGGCGGGACGACCTTCAGCATGCCCTTCGCCGACGAGTTCGAGGACGTGACGTTCGCGGACGTCGAGCCCGGCACGGGCGCCGCGCATTCGGTGTACTGGGGCGGCAAGGACGAGCGCGCGCTCGTGCTCACGGGCGTGAACGCCAGGCGCGTGCCCGTCGACCACATCGGCTCGTTCAACTGGAAGGTGACGGTCGAGAACGCCTCCTACCGACCGCTGGTGGTGTCGAACACGCCGCTCCCGGCGGGCGCGACGCGTCAGGACGTGATCGTGGGAGGAGACGACTCGAACGCGACGACGTCGCTGTTCGCGGTGGTCATCGGCATGAACAACACCAAGGAGGACAAGGCGGCGCCCCTGGGCGCGGTGCTGGAGGGGACGGAGATGAACGCGGTGCTCTTCGAGGGCATCGGCGGCGACATCACCGACTCCACCCCTTACGGGAACAAGGGCCGCGCCCCGATCTACCTGTCCGAGGACCCGACCTCCAAGGGCGGCTCCTCCATCGCGCTCCCGGGAGGGATCGCGGTGCTCGGGGCGGTCGACGTGCGCGGGTGCGAGGTCCCCGGCGCGTGCGACGACCTCATCGCGCGCACCGAGACGAACTTCGCGCTCCTGTTGGACGGCGCCGCGAAGAGCTGCTCGGGCGACGACTGCGGAGACGACGACGGGCTCCTCTTCAGCACGAACGAGGGCGCGGCCACGAAGCGGCTGTTCGAGACGTCGCCTGGCTACGCCTTCCTGATCAGCAAGCGCGCGCGCGTGTTCGACACGCCCGACGGCGCCGCCGTGACGCTCCCCTTCGAGTACGCGGACGGCGCCGGCGGGCTCCACCTCTCGATGGTCAATTCAGACGGTGAGGTCACGAGCAGCGATCCGCTGAGCCTGACGGGCGGTGAGTCGACGCTCGTGACACAGGACACGGAGCTGCTGAGCTTCGACGGCGAGGACGGCGTGTTCGTGACCCCGATCGACGGGGTCTGGACGGTCGGGCACATGAAGGCCGACGACAACGGCGGGACCGGCACGGCGACCATCACGCTCGTCGCGTCGGTCGAGATCTCCTACGAGACCGCGAGCGGCCAGCTCAAGGTGCCGACCGCGTGCCCGATGCACCACCC
>CAJXPN010000469.1 GCA_913058025.1 uncultured Myxococcales bacterium
CAGCCTGGAGCATCTCGTCGGCGGACTGGAAGCGCTTGCCGGGGTTGTAGGAGAGGGCGCGGTCGACGAGCGCGACGAGCGAGGTCGGCAGGTCCGGCATCCGGCGCGCGATCGACTCGGGCGGCTGCGTGGCCGCCTTGATCAGGCTCTCCTCTGCGTTGACGCCCTTGCGCACGGGCTCGCCCGTGAGCATGTGGTACATCGTCGCGCCGAGCGCGAAGACGTCGGTCCTGGCGTCGATGAGCTCGAGGCGCCCGCGCGCCTGCTCGGGCGCCATGTAGGCTGGCGTGCCGAGCACGGAGCCCTGCTGGGTGAGCTGGTCGTCGCTCGACTGCATGCGCGCGACGCCGAAGTCGAACAGCTTGATGTCGAACGAGCGCGTCACGAAGATGTTGTCGGGCTTGAGGTCCCGGTGGATGACGTCGATGCCGTGGGTGGCGGCGAGCCCCGAGAGGATCTGCGCGGTGAAGTCGACGCACTTGGCCACCGAGATCTTGCCGCCGGAGTTGCGCAGGAAGTCGCGCAAGTTCACGCCGTTGAGCAGCTCCATGACCAGGAAGATGTCTCCGTCGGAGCTCGTGGCGTGCTCGAAGACCTGGAGCACGTTCGGGTGCGCGAGAGTCTTCGAGATGTGGGCCTCGCGCTCGAAGCGTGTGCGCAGGCGAGACGAGTCGGCCAGATCGAGGTGGAGCACCTTGATGGCATACTGGCCGTCGTCTTCGGAAGACCTCGCGCGGTAGACGGCGGCGGCGCCGCCGATACCAAGCAGCTCCTCGAGCAGGAACCGACCGTCGAGGGTAGCCCCGACGCGCTGCCTGGCTCGAGCCAGATTGCGTTTGTTGTGCACCTCGGTGTGCCTCCGCGGCGTGAACCCCGCGCGCGCACGCCAGGGGCCGCCTACATGTGTGGGTCGAACGTCGATCCAACGCTAACAGCACGTCCCCCTGCTCGTCCACCGCTTCGGCTCGCCGAGGCGTTGTTCGGCGCCGCCCACGAGGCGCGGCCAGGGCGCCCAGGCAGCCTCCGCGCGGGCGCCCCCGTCGGCTGGACGCGGAGGCGCGCCGGAGTCCCCATCGAACCTGGCCGCCGCCAGGGGCACCCGGGGGCATGTTTCAGGGCGTGTAGGTAAATAGCCATTCAGGGCCCGAGGCCCGCAGAGCGCCTCCTGGGTGCCTTCCCGGGCAGATCACCCCTCGATGGGCAGGAATAGAATCGACGCGCTCCGCCGTTGACACGGTCGCTCAGTTGGTGCATCAAACGTGTCCCAACGGTGTGGTCCAGTAGCTCAGCTGGATAGAGCAACAGATTCCTAATCTGTAGGTCACAGGTTCGAATCCCGTCTGGATCACTTGGGAAGAGCGCGTGCCTTGCACGCGTCGAGAGGCCCCTGAAGCGGTACGCTTCAGGGGCCTCTTCGGTTTTCGAATCTCCCATCGCGGATGCCACATGTCTCAACGAGCGCTCGTCGTCTGGACGATCACGTCCCGAAAGCTCCACGCCAAGGCCGACCGCGTCCTCGAAGCCAGCGAACTCGAGGAGGCGATGCTCGAGGCCGTCACCGCGCTCGGGTTCGCGCGCCAGAAGGAGTTCGACGCCGGGCTCGAGCTCCCGCTCGACGCCTCACGTGAGGGCGGCCTCGACGGGCTGCGCCGCGAGATCTACTCGGCCTTCGTCCAGGCGATCCGGGCGCGCGGTCACGACGACGCGCTCGCCAGAGACGCGTTCTCGCGCGCCTACGTGACGCTCTACCGGTTCGACGAGCGCTCGGGTTGACGGGGCGCCCCAGGGGGGCGTCATGTTTCCGCGTCGCCTCGTCCGGGCGTGGCGCGGGACACGTCCGTCCATATGACATGGGGTGCCCGATGAAGCTGTCCTTGCGTGCGTGTTCGATGATCGCGTTCGTGGCGTGTGGGTGCTTGCTCGCCTCGTCGCGTGAGAAGATCACCGAGGTCGAGTTCGTCGACGAGGTGCTCGCGCGCCAGACGGCGCTCGAGTGCCGCTACGTCTTCGAGTGCCCCGACCTCGCCTTCGACCTGCTCCTCATCGCCGGGCGCCACGCGACCCTGGACGCGTAAGCGGTGCGTGGACGACGCGTGCGTCTTCACGCGCTTGTTGGGTCAGGAGTGCCGCTCGGGCGACGACTTCGGGCTCGACGCGAGGTGCAACTTCTCCGAAGGCAAGGAGACGTGCGTGCTGCGCGACTCGCTCCCCCTCGGTCAGACGTGCAGCTCCGGCAGCGTGTGTGGGCCGGGCCTGTTCTTCAACTTCGACAGCCGCGCGTGCGCCGTGACGCCCTCGTACGAGGTCGTCGGTGAGGGCGAGTCGTGCCGCACGAACTACGTCCCGAGCGCCGACTACACGTTCTGTGGTCCGGGGTTGGCGTGTACCTCCCTCGAGATAGACGTCCCTCAGGACACCGTGGGCACGTGCACGCGGCCGTCTCGTGATGGCCCGCCGTGCTCGTTCACCAGCGAGTGCTCGCCCGGCCTCTATTGCACGGGCTTCGCGAGCGACATCGGCGAGTGCGCCCCCGCCATGGCCCCAGGCCTCGCGTGCGTGTTCGGCGTGGAGTGCGACTCGGGCGCGTGCGACGCGGGCCTGTGCGTGGGCGAGTCGTCGTGCAGGTGAGCGCGCTGCGCACCCCTGCACGGGTCACTCGATGGGCTGGAAGCCGCTGCGCTCGAGCAGGTCGAGCGCGTCCTCGATCGTGCACTCGTAGCGGTTCGGGCCAGCGACCCAGCGCGAGAGGAGCGTGCTGGCGAGGTCGCAGTGCGAGCCCTTCATGTGGGCGACGAGGAAGACACGCTCGGGGGTGCCGCTCGCGGCGCCCCAGGCCGCCGAGCTCCTCACGCACACCCAGCCGTCGTCTCCCAGATCAGGGTGCCACAGCTTCACGTCGTTCATCCGCTCATCCTCCATGTTGGGTTTGACACGCGGCCCCCTCGGGGCAGAGCGTCGGTGTCTGCAACCTCGAACGTCTCGTGAATGGTAACGCATGGAACCGCTGTCGTTCATTGTCATCATGGTGACGGTCCTGATCGTCGGAGCGATCGGTTACTCCGTGTTGCCGGGGACCGAGCGAACCGACCGCGCGATCGCGGGCCTCTCGAAGCTCGACGGTGTGACCTCACTCAGCCCGATCGTGTCCCCCGCCGAGGACCTCCGGGAGATCTTCAGGGGGCGCCACAGAGCCACGAGCCTGCCTGGCGAGGGCCTCCTCGAGCCCGAGGATGGCCCCGCCGTCGTGGGGCTCCGAGGCGAGCTCGAGCGGCGCAGCGTCGACATGCTCTTCGTGCTCGAGCCCGGCTCGGACGACCGCGTGAAGCTCGCCTGCGTGACCGCCGCCGTGCCAGGGGTCTCGGCGAGCGCGCTCGAGCTATGGTCGGTGCCCGTGAGGATGAAGGACTCGGCGCTCGAATATGCGCCGGGCTGGCTCGATCGGAGGCTGCGCGTGGGCGGGACGGACTACGACGCGTTGACGTTCCTGACCCATGAACTCGTGGAGGTGCTCCGTGACGTGGCCGCCGAACTCGCCCACGAGGCCGATGTGGGCCACGCGGATATCATCGGAAGGAGCGACCTCCGAGGCCGCGGCGCCGTGTCCATGCGCAACGGGAAGCTAGGCTTCACCATGTCCTTCTTCGACGCTCCCACCTACGAGAAGATCGAGTCGATGCTCTCGCGGTGGATCGTGCTCCTGGGCGACGCGCTGCGCGTGGCCCCCGAGCCAGGTCCCAACTACGACACGCTCGTGGCGCGCGCGCGCTCGGAGGACGAGCACATCGAGGCTCGGTGGCGCTCGGTCGTCTCGCTCGGAGATCGCATGGGCGCGGCGGAGCACTTCGTCTCCTTGCTGGGCGAGCGCGCCGACCTCCCGGAGGAGGTCGTCGTCGCGCTCGCGTCGACCGAGTCTCGCGTGCTCGGGCATGACGCGGTGTCGTTCGAAGAGGCCGAACACCTCGCGATCCTGGCGCGAGGGATCGATCTCGGCGGGGGGCTCGCGCGGTGCGCGGCCGCGGAGTACGCGCGGCTCGACCCCTGGGCCGCGTTCATCGACGAGCGCCTCGACGCCGCGCTGCGCGCGCAGTCCGCGCGCCGGTGCCTCAGCTCACCCTCGCTGCCCGACGGGGAGGACGCTCGAGAGGACGCGATCGTGTCCGCGCTGGGTCAGGGCCGCCTCGGCGCGAGGCTCACCGCCGAGGCGTTCGAGGATCTGCTCGCCGCGGGGTGGCTCCCTTCATACGACGCGCTCGCGAGGCTCGCGCCGAGGGCGAAGGCGCC
This sequence comes from uncultured Myxococcales bacterium, assembly GCA_913058025.1. Taxonomy (GTDB): domain Bacteria; phylum Myxococcota_A; class Bradymonadia; order Bradymonadales; family Bradymonadaceae; genus CAJXPN01. The sequence continues at coordinate 4,282 of CAJXPN010000469.1, forward strand.
CCTCGCCGGCGCGATCATCGGCTGGATCGTCGCGCGCGGCCTGACGGTCGAGGACGCCTCGACGCTCCAGGCGCTGCGTGACCGTGGACACGGTGACCGCGTCGAGCGCCTGCTCATTCAGCTCAAGAGCGAGGCCGGCGACAGGTTCGCCGGGCAGCTCTCCGTCTCCGTCGCCCCCGACACCCACGGCGCCATCTCCTCGGTGGAGGCTGGCGGGACGCTCACCATGAGCGATGAGGAGCCGGCATGATCGACCCAGTCACCGTGATCTCGTTGGGGATCGTGGGAGCCGTCGTCGCCGCGTCTGGCGCCAGCGCACCTCGTCTCGCAAGCGCCAGGACGTGGTGTTCAAGTTCCTGAGATCGGTCCCCGGGGACGCCGCCCAGCTGGAGTCCGTCGTCTGTCTCTTATACACATCTGACGCTGCCGACGATCTACTCTGTGTAGATCT
>CAJXPN010000470.1 GCA_913058025.1 uncultured Myxococcales bacterium
TGTGTATAAGAGACAGGGACGCGGACGCGCCCCGTCGCGCCGGCTCTTCGGAGCGTCAGGCCATCGCGACGGGGCGCGTCCGCGTCCTGCTCGCCCACCGCGCGGCCTCCGCGCGCGCGCTCGAGTCCGCGTCCGGCATGGCGCCCGACGCCCCCCGCGAGCGTGACGCGATCGCCGCCGACGAGCTCGAACGCGAGCTCGGCGTCGTCGACCACCCCGCCGTCTCCGAGCTCGCGCTCGCGGTCCAGGAGCGCATCCGCTCCGCGTGCTCGGCGACCTCCGACTGGCGCGTCGTCGTCCTGAACGTCCACGACGAGGCCAACGCCTTGAGCCTCCCCAGCGGCCAGGTCTTCGTGACCGCTGGCCTCATCGCCTCCACGCTCGACGAGGCCGAACTCGCCGCCGTCGTCGCGCACGAACTCGGGCACGTCATGGCCAGGCACGCCAGGACGCATGAGCTCATCCGACGCAACGTCGCCGTCGCCGCAACCGTGGGCGGACTCGACGAGTCCGCGGCGGGCCTCTCCCTTGTCACGGGGCTCGGCGCCACCGTCGTCGTCGGGGAGCACGGTCGCGCCCAGGAACTCGAGGCGGATCGCCACGCCGCCCTGTGCCTCGCCCGCGCGGGGTACGACCCCGACGCTCTCATCGACCTCATCGACCGCCAACGCGGCGTCTCCCCGCTCCTCCTCGGGTCCCTCGAGCGCTCACATCCCAGCGACGCCCGGCGCGCGCGCGCCCTCAGGCGAGCGCGCGCCGAGGGAGTCTTCTCCTCGGGCGGCTCACGCGGCGACCGCGCGCGCCACGACCTCGTCCTCGAGGCGCTGGGCGTACTTGCTCGTGGCCCCGAGTAGTGTAAAACTTCAAGTGGAGAGGGGGACGATTCAATACATGGGGTCTACCGCGTGCGCATAAATACTATGCCACCGCCGTAGTCGGCGGTGGGCAGGAGGGCGCGTGAGTTCGAGGCAACGTTTGGGTGGTGACGCCGTGTCGATACACTCCGCCACCCTCGATCGGGTGCGCGACGCCGTCGTCGTCGTCCAGGGCGTCGCCGGCTCCCCCGACGCGGTCATCGTGTACGCCAACGAGGCCTTCGTCCAGTGGGTCGGCGTCCCGCGCGAGTCGATCATCGGCGACAGCCCCTACCACATGCTCAGCACCAAGGAAGACCGCGGCACGCTCGACGTCGCGCTCGGCCTCGTGGGCGACGGCAAGCCCGCGACCACCAAGCTCGTACAGCGCAAGGGCGACTCGCTCGTCTGGGTCGAGGTCGACTTCGAGCCCATCACGGAGCTCGACGAGCCCCACTGGATCGTCTTCCAGCGCGACGTGACCGAGCGCGAGCGTCGGATCGCCCAGGAGTTCCTCCTCGATCGCGCCAGCACCCTCGGGGCGTTGAGCTCCGGCGTGGCCCACGAGCTCAACAACCCGCTCTCGTTCGTGCGCGCCAACGTCGAGTACGTCGCAGAGATCCTCAAGAAAGGCGACCCCGGCGAGAGCTCGGAGGAGCTCGTCGAGGTCCTCGACGAGACCCGCATCGGCCTCGACCGCCTCTCACGCGTCGCGCGCGATCTGCGCCTCCTCACCATGGAGCGCGGCACCGACATCATGGAGCCCACGGACGTCCGCGACGCGCTCCAGTCCGCGCTCAACCTGGGCGGCGCCATGGTCAAGCGCAAGGCCAGCCTCCGCGTCTCCATCGACGAGTACGTCCCCCTCGTCGTGGGCAACGCCGGGCAGCTCATCCAGATCTTCGCCAACCTCATCATCAACGCCGCCGACGCCCTCCCGACCTCACGCTCCGGGGCGGTGGCCGTGTCGCTCTGGAACGAGGGGCCGTACGTCTTCGTCCGCGTCGAGGACAGCGGCCCAGGCGTGCCCGACGACATCGCGTCGCTGATCTTCGAGCCCTTCTTCACGACCAAGCCCCCGGGCGCCGGCGCCGGGATGGGGCTCGCGCGATGCCTCGAGTTCGTCGCCGGGCACGACGGGGAGATCGACCTCGGCTCCTCCGATCTCGGCGGCGCCTCGTTCACCCTCCGCTTCCCCTCCGTCGTCCGCCGCGATGAGAAGAGCGAGGGCTCCGAGGAGCCTCGCCCCCGGATTCTCGTCATCGACGACGAGCCCCGCATCGCCAAGGCCGTCGCCAGGCTCCTCGCGGCCAACTACGAGACCGAGCACTGCGTCGACGCCGTCGTCGCGCTCGAAAGGATCGACGCCGGCGAACGCTTCGACGCCGTCGTGTGCGACGTCCTCATGATCCCCCTCATGGGCATTGGCTTCCACCGCGAGCTCGTCGAGCGCGCGTCCCCGCTGGCCTCGCGCGTCCTGTTCGTCACCGGCGGCGCCCTCAGCGCCTCCGACCACATCTACCTCCAGGACCAGGGCTGCGAGCTCATACGCAAGCCGCTGCGCCGCGACGTGCTCCTCAAGAGCGTCCGCGCGATCCTCTCGCGCTGAACCTCACTCGCCCGTGTACGTCGGCGCCCGGCGCTGCGCGTACGACGTGAACGCCTCCATCAGATCCTTGGACGGCAGGAACGCCGAGTTCCACAGCGCCACGTACTGCTCCCCGTCCTTGATCGACTTGTCCGCGCAGTAGTTCAGCACGTTCTTGATCCCCTGCGTGACCGCCGGCGGGTTCGCCGCGATGAGGCTCGCGAGCGCGCGCGCCTCCGCGTCGAACACGTCGTCGGGGTACACGTCCTCGACCAGACCGATCTGGAGCGCTCGCGACGCGTCGATGTCCTCCCCCGTCAGCGCGAGCCTGCGCGTGTGACCCTTCCCGATGAGCGCGGGCAGCCGCTGGAGCGCGCCCAGATCGGGCGTGATCGCCAGCTTGACCTCGCGCAGCGAGAACTTCGCAGACGCCGACGCCACGCGCATGTCGCACGCCGCGATCAGGTTCACGCCGCCCCCGATGCACCACCCCTTGCACGCCGCCAGCACCGGCTTGACGCACGACTCGATCGCGTCGAACCCCGTCTGCCACTTCCTCACCAGCTCGAACAGCGCGCGCCGCGCCTTCATCTCCCCCGCGTCCGCCATCACCCCCATGAACGTCGGCGCGTTCGCCATCAGATCGAGGCCGTAGGTGAAGTGCTCTCCCTCACCCTCGAGCAGCACCACGCGCACGCGGTCGTCGTCGCTCAGCCGATCGAACACGCGCGGGCACTGCGCCCAGAAGTCCGGCCCGAGCGCGTTCCCCTTCGCGCCCGTGGTGATCTTCACGATCGCCACGCCGTCTTCCTCGATCTCCACGCCAAAGTTCGTCAGGTCTCCGTACTCGGTCACGTCTCCTCCTCTCGTTGTCTGTGTCTCTCTCGTCGGTCCTGTGGCGCGCCGCCTCAGCCCTCCAGCCGTCGCAGGAAGACCGGCGACTCCTCGGTCGAGCTCTCCTCGTCCCAGGCGTAGCCGCCGTGGTCGAAGCTCGCGAGCTCCTCGGGGCTCGTCAGCCCGCGGCGCGCGATGTGCGCCGCCATCGCGCCTCTGGCGCGCTTGGCGTAGAACGAGATCACCTTGTACTCGCCCTTCTTGAAGTCCTTGAAGACCGGCGTGACGACGGGCGCGTCGAGCTCGGCCGACTTCGCGGCCTTGAAGTACTCGTTCGACGCGCAGTTGATCACGTGCGTCGCGCCGGCCTCGGCGATGTGCGCGTTGAGCTCCTTTGCGATGCGCTCTCCCCAGAACGCATACAGGTTCGCCCCCCGCCTGGTCTCTAGCTTCGTGCCCATCTCCAACCGGTAGGGCTGGATCGCGTCGAGCGGCCTGAGCACGCCGTAGAGCCCCGACAGGATGCGGATCTGGGACTGCACCCTCGCCCATCCCGCGTCGTCGAGCCCCTCGAGCTCCATCTCCTTGTACGTGTCGCCGCTGAACGCCAGGATCGCCTGCCGGGTCACCTCGGGGCTCGGCTCGGCCTCGAAGCTCTGGAACCTCTCGTGGTTCAGCTCGGCGAGCGCGTCGCTCAGGGACATCAGCTTCTTGATCTGGCCGCTCGACTTCTTACGGAGCACCTTCATCAGCGCCTCCGTGTCCGCGGTGAGCGCGGGCTCGGTCCGCAGGGGCGTGAGCGCGGGGGTCTCGAAGTCGAGGGACTTGGCTGGGGATATCAGTGCGAGCATCGCTTCACCTCGTGTGGTGTCTCTTGGAGGGGGCAAGCCTCGGCGGCATCATAGTGGCGAGCGTGTGAGTCGGCCAGCGCGGCGCGGTCGGAGCCCGGCCGGTCACGTCAGCTCGAACGTCACCTCCACGGGGAGGTGGTCCGACGGGCGCTCCAGCGACGGCATCGGCTCATCCCGACTGAGCCTCGGAAGCACTCCAGGGGAGGGCGTCAGGCGGCCGGGCGTGTACAACAAATAGTCGAGCTTGCGGCAGCGGCCGTTGATGTTGACCGTGTCCCAGGGGCGCTGCTCGCGGCAGCCCAGCCTGAACCCGCTGGCGGTCGCTGCCTCGATCGGGTGGCTCTGCGAGATCGCGTTCATGTCTCCCCCGATCACCCAGGGGCTCCCCTCGGGGAGCAGGCTCGCGCGCGCCTTCAGCAGCTCGGTCATCTGCGCGAGCCCCGTGTGCTGGGCGCGCGGCGTGTCTCGGCGAGACCACTCGAGGTGCGTGCTCGCGATCCCCAGGGTGACGTCCCCGGCGATGAGGCTCACCATCTGCGCGAGCGTCCCGCGCCCATCACCCTGGGCGGCGTAGGCGAGCGTCTTCGTCTCGGTGATCGC
>CAJXPN010000471.1 GCA_913058025.1 uncultured Myxococcales bacterium
CCCGCCGCGCCGCACGACCCCACCGCGGTCGTCTCGCTGCCGGGCTCTTCCGAGCTCTCGGAGCTCTCATGGGGCGACGACGAGAACACCGAGACGCACACGCGCGAGCCCTCCTCGCGCCCCGCGCTCCCACCGCTCGACGACGACTTCGACCTCGAGCCAGGCGCCGCGCCCTCCTCGAGCGACGCGCCCTCCTCGTCGACCTCCGTGCGCCTGAGCGCGCTCTCGCTCAAGCTCAAGGCGCTGCGACAGCAACGCCGTGAGCAGGACGACGACTGAGCCCGAGCGCTGCGTGACGCTCAGCCCGTGACGCTGCGTACCCGCACACCGAGCGTCCCCTCGACGTCCACGAGCTCGCCCGCGCCCACGCGCTGACCTCCCACCAACCTCAGCTCCACCGGCGCGCCCACGGCCACGCCGAGCTCGAGCAGCTCGCCGACCTTGAGGCCCGACAGCCTCGCCACGCTCAGCCCCACGTCACCGACGACCGCCTGCACGCGCACCGTCGCCTCGTCGAGAAGCGCCCCCGCGTCGTCCAGCGCGATCGCCTCGTTGCCCTCGTTGCTCTGCTCGCTCATCTCCTGCTCCTCACCCTCGGGTTCAGCTTCTTCATCCGCGCGCGCAGGACCTCCCACGCGCGCGATCCACTCTTCTCCTCGCACCTCGAGTCCGAGCGCCACGTGGCGCGTCGCGCTCAACATCAACCTCGACGCGCCGCGCGGCGCGATCCCCCCGTACCTCACCCCGTGGGACCGGAGCGTGAGCACGTCGCCCGCGCCCAGGCCCGCGAGCTCGGCCGCGCTCAGCTCTCCCACGCCCAGCGCCACCGGCGCGCGCACCTCCACCTCGCGCAGCCACGCCGGGACCTCGGAGCGAGCTCTGGACGCGAACACCTCCATCGCCGCGACCAGGTGCCCCGGAAGGAAGAACCTCGCCAGCCCTCGCTCCTCGCCGCGCGCGATCTCGAACACCGCCTCGTGGACCTCGCGGCCCCCCTCGATCGGGTCCGCGAGGTCCTCCGCGGACAGCGGCGAGCTCGACACGACCAGCGGCGGCGCCCCGTGGGCCTTCGACACCGCGTCCATCACGCGGAGCGCGGCGTAGGTCGCCAGGCCGAAGTCCCGCGCGCCCATCGCGCCGTGGCGCCTCCAGGTCGCGTCGTCCTCCCCGAGCATCGCCCCGAGCGTCGAGGCCACCAGGCGCGCGTCCACCGACACGAGCCCGGCCTCCGGATCGGGCGGCATCGATAGCCTCGTGACGAACGACCCGCCGAGGTCGCTCGGGTGCAGCGGCGACGCGTGCACGCGCACGCCCGTGAGCGTGATCATGTGAGGTGCGCCCGTGAGCGCCTCGAGCTCGCGCGCGGCCGTCTCCAGCGCGCCCGGCCCTGGCAGCAGCCGCGCGAGCCGCGACGTCGCCGCCTGCTCCGCCCGCCGCACGCGCCTGAGCGCACCCCACGGGTACGGGCGCGTGGCGCGCTCGGGAGGCGCAGGCCGCGCGAGCGCCTCCGTGCGCTCGTCGGAGACCGACCGCGGCGCCGGGGCGCGGCGCCGCTTGCTCGCCAGGATCGCCGCCGCGAGCGCGTCGCCCGGGTGCTCGAGGACCTGCGTGGCCTCGTCGTCTTCAAGTTCTCCGTTGCTCATCGTCGTGGCTCCCGCTCGGACATCGTCTAGACGATGTCGACCTCCTTGAGGTCGACGCCGCGCTCGCTCGCACCCTTCACCAGCTCGTCCTTGTTCGCGCGCAGGAGCTCCCTCGTCTGCGGGTCCTTCGCCCGCAACCTCACGCTCACGCCGTCGCGCTCACGCCTGATGCGCGCGCGCACCGTGCCCCGGCCGGGCAGCGCGATCTCGAGCATCACCACCTTGCGCGCCTGCGCGTCCTTGCCCACGAAGCACGCCTCGACCATCTCCTGGACCACGGCGTCCACCTCGCGCGGCGCCTCGGTGGCTTCGGCGCCCTCGGTGGCCTCGGCGCGCACCTCGCTCGCGGCCATCCCGCGCTCCTGGAGCGCGCGCGCGCCGTCGGGGGCACCCTCGTCGGGCGCGAGCTCGTCATCGAGCTCGCCATCGAGCTCGTCCAGGCCCTCTCCCTCCTCGAGCGCGCCCTCGTCGGCGCGCGCGCTGCCCTCGTCGGCGCGCGCGCCTGACCGCGTACCTTCTTCATCGGGGGGCGGTTCTCCACGCATCATGCGCTCGAACGGGGACTCCTCGCGCTCCTTCTTTACCCTGGCGTCTGCCCCCTTCGCCCCGTCCTGGCCGCGCTCCACACCCTGCGCGCCACCCTGGGGTGACGAACCCTGAACCTTCACTCGAACCTCCTCGATGGGGCGCGCCCGCCACGAGCGACGACCTCTCATGAGAGGTTGTCGTCCAGAGCGTCGCGTTCGTTTCCTCACTCGCTTCGTTTTTTACGCGCCCCGCCTCGAACGGGCCTCGCGCGCGCAGCGCGCTAGCGCTTGTGAGCGTCCTCAGCGCTTGCTAGGTTCGGCCATCTCTTTGATCGACCCGGAGGGCGCGCCCGGCGCGCCCGCACCGCAACCCTGGAGCCCTCGACGTGCACGCAAGAATCGCCCTCGCCATCCTCATCTCGTTCTCACTGGTCGCGTGCAGCGGCCCGGAAGAGAACAACACCAACAACTCGAACAACTCGAACAACTCGAACAACTCGAACAACTCGACCCAGGACGCCGGCTCCGACGCGGACGGCTCGGACGGTGGCGACGGCGGCGACGGCGGCCCGATCGGCAAGGCGTGCACGTTCCAGAACGACTGCGACTCCGGCGACGTCTGCGCCGCGGGCCGCTGCGCGCCCGCGCCCGAGTGCACCGGCGTGGCCCAGGCCCGCCAGTGCGCCGGCGCCATCCGCGGGCTCGACCCCGACCTCGCCACGCGCGCCTACTGTGACGGCTCGAGCTGCCGCGTCGCCTGCGTCCACGACACCGACTGCGACTCGGGTGAGCAGTGCACCGACTACGGCCAGTGCAAGACGTTCACCGGTCAGATCACCGGCGACCGCCCCGGCGGCGACGCCCGCGCGCCGCTCCAGGCCGGCGTCGGCAACGTCCTCCTCGACTACCCGATCGGCCTCTCGCTCGGCGGCTTCGGCAACCGCGGTGAGCGCCGCGGGCGCTACGCCGAGTCGCTCGGCGCCTCCCAGGGCCAGGCCCACGGCCTCTTCGCGCGCGCCGTGCTGCTCGACAACGGCGAGCGCCAGATGATGTTCATCCGCCTCCCCGTGATCTTCCCGACGTCCTCGCTCCACGAGGCCGTCGCGCGCTCCCTCCAGGAGCGCACCGGCAAGGACTGGCGAGACTCGCTCATCATCTCGGGCACCCACACGCACTCGGGGCCCGGCCGCTTCCTCCAGCTCCCCAGCGAGTCGGCCATCGACCTCGGCATCGTGGGCACCGACCGCTTCCGCCAGGACGCCTTCGACTGGCTCGCCGAGTCCACCGCCGACGCGGCCTTCGCCGCGCTCGACGACCTCTCGCCCGCCCAGCTCGGCTGGAAGATCGTCGAGGCCTTCGACATGGACGACGAGATCGCCTCGGACCGCTGGGCCGGCACGCCCCCGTTCGACGACAACCGCCTCCTCCTCATCCGCATCGACGACCCGCAGGGTGACCCGCGCGCGCTCATGTTCAGCTTCGGCGTCCACGGCACCTTCTACAGCTCCGACTACGCCTCGGGAGACTCCGCGGCCGCCGCCGAGCGCGGCCTCGAGGCTCGCTTCGGCAAGGAGTACGGCAAGTTCGTCCCCACGCTCTTCTTCAACGAGAACGGCGGCTCGATGTCCCCCCGCGGCGACCGCCTCGGCCACGAAGAGCTCCACCGCTTCGACTACTACGGCCACCAGTTCGCCGAGCGCACGTGGGGTGACATCGAGTCCATCGAGACCGACACCGACATCTCGCTCTCGGGCGCCTCGCTCCGCTTCCCGATGACCTACGAGAACCTGGGCTACCAGCCCGGTGAGTTCCGCGACCTGCTCCGCCCCGACGACCTGAAGTACGGCGGCTTCCAGTGCTCGGTCGCCGACTTCGAGGACAACGACTACGACACCTACGCCCCCACCGACGTCGTCAAGTGCCTGAGCATCGCCGGCATCGTCTACAACCGGACCCCCAACCAGTTCATGACCTCGACCATCTCCGCGCTCGAGATCGACGGCCTGACCGTCGTCACGATGCCCGGTGAGGTCACCATGGAGCTCGGCTGGCAGGTCCTGCGTGACGTCCAGACCGCCCACGGCGTCGACCCGCTCTCCGCGTGGGTCTGGGGCTACGCCCAGGACCACCACTTCTACCTCACGCCCGGCAACCTGCGTGGGCCGATGCCTCCCTTCCCCGGCATCACGCTCCCCAAGGCCCCCGAGGAGTACAACGACTACGCGATCAGCTACTTCCAGGGCGGCTACGAGCCCGGCTTCTCTCTCTGGGGCTGGCGCATGGGCGACTTCCTCTCCGCGCGCGCCATCGAGGCCGTCGCGCGCCTCAAGGGTGACGACACCCCCCCGAAGTACTTCGAGCCGCTGCCCCTGGCGTTCTCTCCGATCGTCCACGACGACCCCTACGTCCTCGACACGAACGACCCCGGCTCGGTCGGCACCGAGGTCATCACGCCCCCGGCGGTCGTCTCGCGCCTGACCCCCATCGAGTACGGCTTCACCGGCGGCGACCCCGGCGCCGAGGCGCCCCAGGCCCCCCGCGTCACACTCATGCGC
>CAJXPN010000472.1 GCA_913058025.1 uncultured Myxococcales bacterium
TGCACCTGGGTGAGCGGGACTGCTCCGTGCAGCGTCGCCACCAGAAGGTCCTCGAGGAGTCGCCCTGCCCGGTGATGACGCCCGCGCTGCGCGCCAGGATGGGCGCCGCCGCGTGCGACGCCGCGCGCGCCGTCGACTACGTGGGCGCGGGGACCGTGGAGTTCCTCGTGGACGCCGACCTCGAGTTCTACTTCCTCGAGATGAACACCAGGTTGCAGGTCGAGCACCGCGTCACCGAGCTCGCCTACGGCGTGGACCTCGTCCGCTGGCAGCTCTCGGTGGCCGAGGGCGAGCGCTTGCCCGAGGGGGAGTGGGGCGGGGAGCCCGAGCGCGCGGTGATCGAGGCGCGCGTGTACGCCGAGGACCCGTCGCGCGGCTACATGCCACAGACGGGCGTGGTGCGTCGCTTCGAGCCCTACACCTCGCGTGACGCGAGCACGGGTCAGGTGCGCGCGCTGACTGACCACGGCCTGCGCTCGGGCGCGCTCGTGACGCCCTTCTACGATCCGATGCTCGCCAAGGTCGTGGCCGCCGGCGACACGCGCGCCGAGGCGCTCCGCGTGTGCGCGCGCGGGCTCAGGGAGATGGTGCTGCTCGGCGTGCGCACGAACCGCGCGTTCCTCATCGAGTGCCTGGAGCACGAGGCGTTCGTGGCGGGCGGCGCGACGACGGGGTTCCTCGAGGAGGTCACGTTGACGACGATGAGCCCGTCGGAGCCCGCGCCGGCCGACATCGCTCTGGGCGCGGCGCTGCTCGCGTGGACGCACCCCGGTGAGAAGGGCGCGCCGACGTCTGCGCCGCTGACGCGCCCCGTGCGGCTCGAGCTCGACGGAGCGATCCACCCCGTGGGCGTGCGCGACCTGGGCGGCGGCGCGTTCGAGGTCGAGTTCGAGGGTGGCGAGGTCGAGCGCCTGGAGCTCGACGACCTGGGCGGCGGCTGGGCGCGTGTGCGGTCTGGCGGTGTGTGGACGAGGGCGGCCTGGGCGCGCGCGGCGGGCGCGATGTGGTTCCAGCGCGGCGGGCGCGCGTGGTCGGCCGAGGACGCCTCGGCGAGGCCGCCGAGCGTGGGCGCCGCCGCCTCGGACGGATCGCTGCGCGCGCCGATGAGCGGGCGCGTGCTCGAGGTCCGGGGCGCTCAGGGCGACCGCGTCGAGGCTGGCCAGGTGCTCGTGATCCTGGAGGCGATGAAGATGGAGCACGAGCTCGAGGTCGCCGCCCCGGGGACGATCTCGGAGGTGTGCGTGGAGGCGGGCGCGCAGGTGGACGCGGGCTCTGTGCTGGCTCGCGTGGACGCGGACGAGCAGGGGTGACGTCCGCAGCGGATAGCACCGATTGACGCGCCCGCGGGCATACGTTAGGTTGCGCGACTTGTCGCGCGTCCGAAAGGCGCGCGGCATCTATTTTAGCCGCCGTCCGGGCTGCTGTAGCCCGGCATCTGGGTGCGGCGCGAGCGAGCACGAATCAAGAGCGAACATTTTAGAGGAGTGAGGGAGTCATGCCCTATCAGGTCGAGGAGACAGGGGCGCTTTCGCGCTTGGCGAAGGTGACTGTTCCCGCGGAGGATTTCCGCCGCGACTTCAACAAGGCGCTCAAGAGCCTTTCTTCGCGCGTCAAGCTCTCGGGCTTCCGCAAGGGAAAGATCCCCTTGTCGGTCATGAAGCGTAACTACGGTCCTTCGGTGATGTCGGACGTGGTGGACGGGCTCTTGCGCTCGAACATCGACACGATCCTGGAGGAGGCCGAGAGGGTCATCTTCCTGGGTCGCGCGGAGGTCTCGAAGATCCCGAGCGAGTCCGAGCCCATGGAGTTCACGGTGGAGTTCGAGCTGCGTCCGCAGATCGACCCCATCGGGTACCTCGGGCTCGACGTCGAGCGCCCCACCACGGCGGCGACCGACGAGGAGATCGAGGCTCAGCTCTCGGCGCTGCGTACGCAGCACGCGACGCTCGACCCGATCGAGGGCCGCACGACGATCGAGTCCGGCGACGTGGTCGAGTTCGACTACAAGGCGCTGGGTGAGGGCGAGCAGCTCGAGCAGTTCACGGCCGAGGCCGTGCAGGTCGAGATCGGCGCCGGTGAGGCGCTGCCCGGGATCGAGGACGCGCTCACGGGCGCGGAGTTCGGCGCGACGGTGGTCGCGACGGTGACGCTCGGGGAGAACTTCCCGATCGAGACGCTGCGTGACACCGACGTCGAGCTCGAGCTCGTGATCAAGTCGGTCAAGACGCGCAACCTGCCCGAGCTCGACGACGAGTTCGCCGTCGACACGGGCATGGGCGAGACGCTCGAGGAGCTGAACACCAGCGTCCGTGAGCAGATCGAGGGCGCCAAGGCGCACTCCGCGCGTCACATCGCCGAGGAGAACCTCGTGGAGACGCTTCTCGCGTCGAACACGTTCGAGCTCCCCCCGAAGTTCCTCGCGGAGCAGGTCGAGGGCGCGCTCGGAGAGCAGCGCCAGCGCGCCGCGACCACGGGTGAGGCCTTCGACGAGGAGGCCGCGCGTGAGCAGCGTGTCTCTCAGATTCGGGCAGAGTTCCTGCTGATGTCGATCGCGGAGAAGGAAGAGATCAAGGTCGAGGACGCCGACCTCAAGGACTACTTCGCCCACCAGGCTCAGCACGCGGGCGTGCCCGTGGAGATGTTCGAGCGCTACATGCGCCAGGACGGAGACCGCCTCAGGCAGGCAGCCGCCTCGGCGTTGCTCGAGAAGACGCTGACGCACCTGATCACGCAGGCCTCGATCACCGAGACCGAGTGGCCCGCGGATCTTGCTGGCGAGGACGCCGGCGGCGAGGAAGAGTGAGCGTAGGAATGGTGTGAGCGCGGCGAGCGTTGACCGCGTGGCCTGACCCATCCCCAGCCGGGATGAGCTGGTCCGCGTGCGACCTCGCCGCGTTTTTCACGCAGGTTCGTGTGGTAGGGTCCCTCGAGAGGGGCTCGGTTGAGGAGAGGAGAGCACAGACATGGCATTCATCCCGAACATCGTCGAGCAGACACATCGTGGAGAGCGAGGATGGGACATCTTCAGCCGCCTCCTCAAGGACCGGATCATCTTCCTGGGCACGGCGGTCACCGATCAGGTCGCCAACTCGATCATCGCGCAGCTGCTGTTCCTGGAGAGCGATGATCCCGAGAAGGACATCTACCTCTACATCAACTCGCCTGGCGGGTCGGTGACGGCGGGGCTGGCGATCTACGACACGATCCAGTTCATCAGGCCGGACGTCTCGACGATCTGCCTGGGTCAGGCTGCGTCGATGGGCGCGGTGTTGCTCGCGGCGGGTCAGCCCGGAAAGCGCGCCTCGTTGCCCAACTCGCGCATCTTGATCCACCAGCCCTGGACGTCGGGTGGGATCGGGGGCCAGGCCTCCGACATCGACATCCAGGCGCGTGAGATCCTGAAGATGCGGTCGATGCTCAACGAGATCCTCGCCGAGCATACCGGCCAGGACGTCGCCAAGATCGAGAGCGACACGGACAGAGACTTCTTCATGGACGCGCCCGACGCGGTGACCTACGGGCTCATCGATCAGGTGTTCGACAGCCGCCACGCGCTGCCGTCCGAGGAGTGAGCGTCCCGCTGGGTGCGACCTCACGAGAGGGCGCGCCCGGACGGGGCTTCGATGAAGGTACATCACACCGTCGGCGCGTGAAGACGCGGGAGCGAGTGGAGTCATGAGCAAGAACGGAACGAACCTGTGCTGCTCGTTCTGCGGCAAGAGCCAGCGGGAGGTGCAGAAGCTTATCGCAGGACCTACGGTCTACATCTGCGACGAGTGCATCTCGCTGTGCGGCAGCATCATCGACGAGGAGCTCGAGCGCGAGGAGCTCGCCGCCGGGATCGCCAACGTCCCCAAGCCGTCGGACATCAAGGAGATCCTGGACGACTACGTGATCGGCCAGGAGCGCGCGAAGAAGGTCCTCTCCGTGGCGGTTCATAACCACTACAAGAGGATCGAGAGCCGCGTGGACAGCGGCGACGTCGAGCTCCAGAAGTCGAACATCCTGCTCATCGGCCCCACGGGCTCGGGCAAGACGCTCCTGGCGCAGACGCTCGCGAGGATCCTGGACGTGCCCTTCACGATCGCGGACGCGACGAGCCTTACCGAGGCCGGGTACGTGGGCGAGGACGTCGAGAACATCATCGTGAACCTCCTCCAGGCCGCCGACGGCGACGTGGAGATGGCGCAGCGAGGGATCATCTACGTCGACGAGATCGACAAGATCTCGCGCAAGGGTGAGAACCCGTCGATCACGCGTGACGTCTCGGGTGAGGGCGTACAGCAGGCGCTGCTCAAGATCATCGAGGGGACGATCGCGTCGGTGCCTCCCAAGGGCGGCAGGAAGCACCCCCAACAGGACTTCCTCCAGATCGACACGACGAACATCCTGTTCATCTGCGGCGGCGCGTTCGCCGGGCTCGAGGACCTCATCAACCAGCGCGTGGGTGAGAAGCGTATCGGCTTCGGCTCGGACGCGGTGAGCGTGAACGACAAGTCGACGGGTGAGCTGCTCAAGGAGCTCCAGCCCGAGGACCTGATGAAGTTCGGCATCATCCCCGAGTTCGTGGGCAGGCTGCCGATGGTGGCCACGCTCGAGGAGCTCAGCGAGGACGCGCTGGTTCAGATCCTGACCAAGCCCAAGAACGCGCTGGTGCGCCAGTACAAGAAGCCTGTCTCTTATACACATCTGACGCTGCCGACGATCTACTCTGTGTAGA
>CAJXPN010000473.1 GCA_913058025.1 uncultured Myxococcales bacterium
ATTTCTGCCTGTCTCGTGGGCTCGGAGATGTGTATAAGAGACAGTCTGAGTACACCGCGCGATAGCGGCGGTGAATGAGAAGAGGCGAGCGACCCTGGTGGGGTCGCTCGCCTCTCCTCTTTGATCCGAATAGTCGTCTGTTGAGAAGATCAGTGCTTGGCGTGGGGGAGGCATATGGGTTGGTTGAGGCGTTGGCGATTCTTCATTGAAGGTGTCTCTTTGCTCGCGACGAGCGTGTTGGGGTCGTTGTTCGCGCAGAGTATTCTGAATACGAGACCGGTCGTGGCTTGGGCTGCCCCGTCGTTTCCCGTCGCGTTGTTTTATGCGTTTCTCTCCATTGCCGTCGTGTCGTCCTTACTCAATAGCCGCGCGAGAAGGTTGGAGCAGATTCAACAGGTCGAGATGACGGGGGAGTTGCATGAGATGGTCAGGACGCAACCGCCGACGCTCTTTTTGCAGAGCATGGGGTCTGCGTGGCGCAAGTCGTTTGGCGCGTATTTGATCGGCGTCGACTTGGAAGGGGGTGACTCGGAGGAGGATGTCGACCTGAGCGTTCGCGTCGTACTCGAGTCGCTTTGTGGTCTCGCTGACGATTACAACAGTGAACAGCAGGGTTCATACACTGCGAGCGTTCTCATGTTCGTGGATTCTGGTGCGTGTCAGCGCTCGACTCGAGATATCCTGGAAGCGCAAATGAGGTTCGCCGGTCTGGACTGGGCGTTCGAGTCCTTGAGTGGTTGTTTGTGGCTCAATGAGGCGTGGACGGTAGGTCCCAAGGACGATGGCTCCGTTGTGGGCGAGGCAATCGTGCCTCAGAACACGACTGTCCATCCCTTGGCGCTGCCGATACCCAAAACGGCTTCGAAGAGACTGCGTGACGGCAGCATGGAGTGGTACGTGCTCCCTGGAGGACCTCGTTGCTTCGTCGAGGGCGGGGCGCTCGCCGTACCCGATACTCTCAATGTTGCGGCGTGGATGAAGCTCCACATGTCATCCACACAACAGCTTCGAGACGAGGTCGATGACTACATGCGGCAGAGGGCAGAGGGTGGGAGGTTTCGCGCCTTTCTCTCGCTGCCATTGCGCGACCCGGAGTCGGAGAGGATGTTGGGGGTCATCAATTTGGAGTCTACCAGCCCTGGTTTCTTCTCTGCGCGTTCATTGGGCGCTGAGGAAGATGGAATGGGGGCCAAGAGAGTCGAAGAGTTTTCGAACCTGGCGCTGCCTTTCGTGAGCCTCGTCGGTGCGCTCGTACGCCACCTTGATGTCGAAGCGTACGTGCACCATGACAATGATGAACGCGGTGGTTATCTTTCCAGAGGGGGCCGTTGATGAGAGATGAGCAGGAGGACGCCTTGAGCGATTCGTCGAATCCGACCGACAATGCCGAAATCGAAAACAAGAGGGCGCGGTTGAGGGCGTTGGCCAAACAGGTCCACGACCGCCGCGTGGGCAAGACCAAGCTCGGGCCAGCGCGCGTGACTCGTGATTCAGGCGGCGCGGTGATCGTCGTGCATATGAGAGAGGACGTGCCTGCCGTTTGAGCACCGTGTGTCCGTGAAGAGAGGCGAGCGACCCCACCGGGGTCGCTCGCCTCTCGTCGTCGTGGGGTCATGCGCGGCGCGCGGTCAGTCGTAGACAGTGGCGAGGTCGACCTGGTTCAGGAAGTCTTCGAGGTTGGTGTAGCCGTCGTTGTCCGGGTCGTCGGCGCCGTCCTTCTCGTCGGGGTCGAGGCCGCGCGAGCGCTCCCACGCGTCGGGCATGCCGTCGGCGTCGGCGTCGGCGTAGGGCTCGGAGCTCGGGATCGCGGGGTAGTCGAGGCCGTCGGCCGGGCGCCCGTTGGCCGAGCTGGTGCGGGCGGCGAACTCTTCGAGGAGGCGCGCGTCGATGGCGTCCCGGTAGGTGACGACCTGGCCGAGCTCGTCGAGCGTGCGGAACGCGCCGACCTCACCGGGGAGCGCCTCGATGATGCGCGCGGCGGTTCGGATGGGCACGGGGTGCGGGTGGCGCGCGAAGGGCTCGTCGGCGCGCATCGAGGTCGGCGCGGGGGTACCGTCCTCGAGGAAGACGCCCCAGGCGTCCCATGGGTCCGACTCGGGGGCGAAGCTGATGAAGTTGTCGGCGGTGTGGATGCGCGCGTCGTCGGTGTTCTCGACGCCCATGTTGACCTTGTGACCCAACCTGGCCAGGTCCTCCTGGGTGTTCGGCCCGGCGACGTAGGCGTTGCCGAGGTGGTTGAGCGTGAGCGCGTCGTGGACGTTGATCAGCCGAAAGCGCCAGTCGTAGGTGAGGTTGTTGACGACCTCGAAGGACTGAGCGCCCGCGAGGTTGGGCACCCTGTGGGAGAGGTGGGTGTACATGTTGTTGTGGACGGTGGTGGTGCCATTGGGCCCGCCGGACGCGCCCATGATCGAGCCGTTCTTGGCGAGCGCGAGCAAGCTGAACTGTAGGGTCGCGGCCTCCTGGTTCGGGCCCTCGGCGAAGTTCGTGATCGAGACGGCCTGCTGACCGCCGTACGCCGACGACACGTGGTCCATGATGATGCGCTCGCCGTCACGCGAGGTGAACGCTGCGAACTGCTCGATCGCCTCGGAGTCGGACACGCGGACGCGGACGTAGCGCCAGATCTGGTTGTGGACGCCGTAGAGGTAGATGGCGCCGCGGATGGTGACGCCGCCCTCGGGCGCGGTCTGGCCTGCGACGGTCACGTCGCTGTAGTCGTCGGACTCGAGCGCGAGCAGCGATGGGCGGTTGCCGGCGTTCGTGTCGACGACACCGTCGCCGTCCCTGTCGCCGAGCACGATCGTACCGCTCACGCGGAAGACGATCGTCCTGGGGAACGTCCTCGAGAGCGCGTACCTGAAGGTCCCCTCCATCGGCTCGCCGCCGACGTAGGCGTCGTCGAGGCGGGTGA
This sequence comes from uncultured Myxococcales bacterium, assembly GCA_913058025.1. Lineage (GTDB taxonomy): Bacteria > Myxococcota_A > Bradymonadia > Bradymonadales > Bradymonadaceae > CAJXPN01. Next base: position 2,915 of record CAJXPN010000473.1, read on the forward strand.
CCTGGACAACCTGGCCGCCGCGGCCGCCGGTGACGTCGGCGCCAGCGCCGAATGCCGTGGGGAACGCCTTGAGCTCCTGCGGGAGTGTCGTCCCGCCGCCGTCCTCCGCCGGGCCTGCGTCGCCGCCCGTCTCACCCCCCGTGTCCAGATCTGGAGAGCTCACGTCCGGGAGTCCTCCGTCCTCGCCGCCTTCGTCCTCACAGGCGCACCCGCCGAAGCCGGTCCCTTCTGGGACGCACGACTGGACGCCGAGGCAGCGCCCCGACCCGAGGCACTCCTGGGTCTCGCCCGGGACGCACTCGTTCGGAGGGGTACACCCCATGAGTGAGAGCGGCAGCGCCCACAACGAGAGGAGCGCGAACGTGGAGCGGTGGTCGTGCATGATGAGCCTGAGTCGGAGGAATCACGTGAGGTTCTTGACCGCACGGTTATCCGCTCGCTCGACCTCGGGGGTCAACCGCGTGTGTCGGGCTGCGCCGAGCGCAGCGCGCTACATTGTTTCAGAATATGCAACGATGGTTGGGGTTGGTGTCCCACCCATGGAGCTCCGAGAACGCCCGGAGCGCGAGCGCGGCGGAGCGCTCGGCGCGGTGGGCGTCTTCCTGGAAGCGCTTCGCGCGGGCGAAGTGCGTGGCGTCGTCGTGGTCGGAGAGGATCGCGAGCGCGAGCGCGCCCTGAGCCTTCGACTCGAGGTCGCGGGCGCGGGCGTCGGCGTTCAACCAGCGGCTGTGGGTGCTGGCGAGCTGGGTGCAGCGTCGGCTCGTGGCGGGCGCCGGACGCGCCGGCGCGGAGAAGCCGACCTGCGCGACCTTCGTGACCTTCGTGCTCACCTGCTGGGCGACCGCGTCTGCGCTGCGCTCCTTCAGGTGCGAGCCGATGGCGAGCGAGGCACCCAGGACGATGCCGAGGTAGAAAGGGCTGTATCGAGACATGTCTGTGCCCGAGCGTGTGGTCGTGTGATGTAGGGCGCGTCGCGTCACGTCATCAACGTATCTCGGATAGTCATGCATTTCCAGCTCTTGCAGGTTCTCTGGTCCTGGGCTGCCGAGGGTGGAATCATTCGGCGGTGCGTGGCAGTTGGGTGGTCTGATGATTGGATAAGGGGCGCGAGGCGCTGGAGGTGTGAGATGGTGAAGCGGTTGGACGTGGCGCTCGTGGTCGATCTCGAGGCGACGTGTTGGGAGGGGCGACCTCCCGAGGGGCAGGAGTCCGAGATCATCGAGATCGGGCTGTGCCCCATGGACCTGAAGACGGGGGAGCGGCTCGAGAAGCGCAGCATCCTCGTCAAGCCTCAGTACAGCGAGGTCAGCGCGTTCTGCACCGAGCTCACGACGATCACGCCCCAGATGCTCGCGGCCGACGGCGTCCCGCTGACCGATGCCCTTCGCATCCTCAAGAAGGAGTATGACGCGAAGTCTCGCCTCTTCGTGAGCTGGGGCGACTACGACCGGCGCCAGCTCGAGCGCGAGTGCAAGGCCAAGGGGCTGGGCTACCCGTTCGGCCCGGGACACATGAACGCCAAGACGCTCTTCTCCTTGCGCCACGGGCTCTCGAGCGAGCTCGGCATGGCGCGCGCGCTCGACCACGTCGGCGAGGAGCTCGTGGGCACGCACCACAGAGGCCACGACGACGCGTACAACATCGCGCTGCTGTTCTGGAGGACGCTCGACCTGGCCTCCCTCCAGTCTGGCTGATCTCCCGTCTCGCGAGTCTGGACGTGTGAAGGGTGGGGTTGTGTATCCGAAGTCGACTGGGGGTGGGGTTGCAGCACGGTCCCCCAGTTGCATTTGCTTCTGTCTCT
>CAJXPN010000474.1 GCA_913058025.1 uncultured Myxococcales bacterium
TCTACACAGAGTAGATCGTCGGCAGCGTCAGATGTGTATAAGAGACAGATCAGGCTCAGGTTGTCTTCCCCGAAGCTACCCTCTACGACGACTGCTCTCATGACTCTCCTCCTGATGATGCGTGACCCCGCGAGGCTACAACAACGGGTGCGTCAGCGCAGCGGCGAGTCCGTCAGGATGACGTCCTCGGGGCCCGTATGGCAGCCCACGCACTCCGGCGCGCCGAGCGCGTCGAGCGAGAGCGCGTCCGGGCTGGAGCGCTCGATCCACCGCCATGATCCCGCGCCCGCCTCGGGTGAGACCTTGACGAGGACGTTGATCGCGCGCGGGGACGTGAGGTCGAGGTCGTAGAGCTCGCGCACCGCGATCGCGCCGACCGGGTGGACGCGCGCGCCCTCCGCGATGGACCGCTCGAGCGACGCGTTGAGGAAGACCGTGGACGAGCCCTCGGGCGTGGGGCGAGGCCAGCCCGTCGACGCCCAACCCGAGTAGCGGCTGGCCTGGAGCCAGTGGAGGAGGTGCCGGGTGTCGACCTCACCGCCCTCGAGGAGCCACGCCGGCGCGCCCTCGGGCTGCGCCGACGCGTCGGGCTCCGTCCCCAGCGGGACCCCGGCGTCGCCATCGCGCGCTGGCTCTCGGGCGTCCTGGTGCCCACACGCCGCGAGCGCGGCGACCGCGCACGCGATCAGGACGACGCGCAGGTCACTCGCAGACATGGAGGTTGTACGCGGAGATGACGGGGTCGCCCGTGATACCTTCCAGCGTCATCGTCGTCGTGCGGTGTGAGACACGCCCCGCGGCGTCGTAGGTGGTCTGGACGCAGCGCGCGCTCGTCCAACCTCCGCTCCCCTGACAGCGCTCGACGATCCTGCCGTCGCTGTCGTAGGCCACGCTCAGGTCCGAACCCTCGCGGTTGGCGTACTCGCCGACGCGCTCGACGAGCCTGCCCTCATCGTCGTAGGTCATGCGCTGGAGCGCGTCGGAGCCCTCGACGCCTCGCGCGACGACGTGGTCGCCGTCGTGGCGCCACACCCACGCGTCTGGCCCCGAGGGCTGGCTCGCGCGCGACCCCGCGAACGCGATCGCCCAGGCCGGCGGCGCGTCGAACTCCGCCGCGTCCACCGCGTGCCTGGTCACGCGGCCGCGCTCGTCCCGTGACCAGGTCTGAGTCGTGAGCTCGTCGCCTTCGGCGTCACGAAGCGTCCGCGAGACGATGGCGCCGCGGGCGTCGCGAGAGAACTCGATGGCGCGCCGGTACGTCATCCCGTCCGAGGAGACGTCGACGGCGTCCTCGAGGACCCGGCCGGCCTCGTCGAGGGTGCGCTCACGCGTGATCTCGAGGTCTCGGCCTCCTCGCGTGAGCGAGGCGAGCTCGCGGGTCATGGTGCCGCGCGCGTCGTATTCGATGGTGACCTCGAGCGCGTCCGGCTCGTCGAACCCGACGCCGATCCAGTTCGAGGCGACGCCGTCGTGCCCGAACCAGGAGTCGTCGCCGTAGAACCACATGTACGTGTCCGAGCCATAGGCGAAGCCTATGCCCGAAGGGCGCGCGCCGGCCTCGACGCCCAGGTGGTACTCGCCCTCGTCCGCGGGGTAGCCGTGCGCGCCGCGCGGGAGCCGCGCGCAGTCGGCGCCCTCGACCTCGCGCGTGTGAGAGGTCGCGGCGCGCCAGGGAAGGGTGGAGCCGTCGAAGGTCGGCTCGAGCTGGTGGTCGTCCAGCCCGCTCGGGAGCGTCCAGCGCGAGACCTCTTCGCCTTGCGCCTCGGCGAGTGACGCGGCGCTGCGCGACCAGCGCGTGCGGCTGGCGAGCGAGCCGTCCTCACGCAGCGTCCACTCCTCGCGCTCGACGAGCTCGCCATCGATCCGTCGCTCCACCGACGCCGGCGCCCCGCCGACGTGGTAGGCCCAGCGCGAGGACGACACCCTGCGGTCGGGGCCGTCCGGGTCCTGTATGAGCGCGCCGAGGACGAGCCGGTCGTCCTCCCATGTCCACTCCCAGCGACGCAGCAGCGGCCCGTCCTCCCCGGCGCGCTCGGTGCGCCAGAGCAGGCGGTCACCCTCCCACTCCTGGTGCTTTACGAGCGGGCTGGAGTCGAACGGGTTCAGCTCGGACGCGACCTTGTGCACGACCTCGCCCTCGAGGTTGAGGCTGTAGCTCGAGGTCCCCTCGCTGGCGCCGTAGAACCCGGTCATGCCTGTCCGGGTCACGAAGACGACGCGGCCTCGCTCGTCGAAGGTGAAGGTCTCCTCGGAGAACATCCCGTCGTCTGCGTCACCCTCCATCACGCGCAGCACGCGTGAGCTCCTGTCCATGCTCAACGTGCGCGTCGGGGGCTCCTCGAACGACGCGTCCGCGGACGCGTCGCAGAACCCCTCGAGCGCGACGCCCTCGGGGAGTGATGGGACCTGCGCCAGGTCGTAGGGCACCGGCGCGGGCGAGCACCAGCTCAGCGGGCGCGCTGCCGTCGGGCCCTGCTCGACGCTCCATCCCTCCTCTTGCTCAGGGGTCGATGTGTCCTGACATCCGAGCGAGAGCGACGCCGCGGCGGCTCCCATGAAGCAAGATTTGATGAGTCTGCGCACCGTGTACCTCCTCGTGTGTGTGATGGAGGTCACGCTACACAGAGAGGTTTGTTCATTGAATCCTCGTTTTGTGCTCTTGTTTGTGCGATCAGGCTTCATTATGTGGCGCGGAGCACTCAAAGAGAGAGCCCGCCCCCTCTGGAGAGAGGAGGCGGGCTCGGGTGCGGTCCTCACGGCGCCCGGGGGCGCCGCCCGATCACTGCACCGTGATCGTGACGCTGAACTCGTCGCGAGCGCTCTCGTCGTCGAAGTCTGCGACGACGATGATCGTCTGCGTGGCGCCAGTGTTGTTGGTGTAGGTCTGAGTCTCGGTCACGTCGGTGCCGCCGAGCTCGGGGCCCGACACGCAGGTCTGAACGGGCTGCGAGCAGTCCGTGATGAGGTAGAGCTCCATGTCCTCGATGAAGGTGTCGAACATGACGGCCGTGACCGTCTCGCCCGGGGCGAGGACGACGCTGTAGAACTTCTCCTCACCGTCGCCGTCGCCGTTGGGGCCGAGGCAAGAGTTCGGACCGAGCGACATCGTGTTGCTCTGAGCGTCGATGTCGAGGTCGATCTCACTGAAGGTCACGGGGCCACCCAGCGGGTTGACCGGGATGGCGTCGAAGCAGAAGTCACCCCTGGGCATGGTGCAGCTTCCGTTGACGCACGTCCCACCGCAGGTGAACGGAGCCGAGAAGATGCCGAAGCTGTCGCAGACGTTGATGTCGACACCGTTGGGTGAGCAGACACGGTCTCCCGGCGTGCAGTTGGGGGACTTCACGTCGATGTCGAGCGTGAAGTACTCGTCGGATGCAGACGCGGAGTCCACGCCGACGAAGACCGCCTCGCTGACGCCCGTCGTGTTCAGGTAGCGGAGCTCCGCAGGACGCGTCGAGGTGCCGGCGTTGCCGGCCACGCACGAGGTCGACGCGTTCGCGCAGTCCGTGAACGCGTAGACCCTCGGGGCCTCACCACCCAGCGACTCCGCCTGGGCGACGAGGATCTGACCGGTCGGGACGTCCACGCGGTAGAAGGCGTCGGGTCCCGGGGTCGTCGTGCCGACGCACGAGGACGCCGTCAGGTTCAGGTCGTCGGTCAGGTCGTCGTAGTTGCCGAGCACGCTCATGCCGCCGCCGATGGAGCCGTACGCCTGGGCGTCCACGCACGTCTCGGAGGTCGCCACGTCGAGCTCACAGCGGCCCTCGAAGCAGCCACCAGGGCACGTCACCTGAGCGATGGCCTGTGAGCCGTCGTCGGAGCACAGCTCGAGCAGCGTCGAGTTCACGCAGCGCGCGCCGCCAGGCTCACACGCCACGCCGGTGGTGACCGAGTAGTTGAGCTCGAACGTCTCGGTGGACGTCGTCGTCGAGTCCACCCCGATGAAGATCGTCTCCTGGAAGTCGGTCGCGAAGTACGACAGCGCCCCGGGAGATGTCAGGTTCTCGACGCACTGCTCTGCGCCACACCCGCGAAGGATGTAGAGCTCGGCGTTGGCGTTGTCGGTGATCAGGCTGAGGGTCAGCAGATCGTTTTGAGACAGCGTGACCTGATAGAACGTATCGGGTCCGTCGGTGATCGCGGCGGTGGAGTCGTCGATGACGCAGGCGCCGCTGCGCCCCTGCGGGAGCTCGAAGTCGTTCGAGCCCAGGAAGTCACCGCTGACCGTGCCGGAGAGCTGCGAGAGCACCTGGGCCTCGTAGCACGCCTCACCGTTGGGGTTGTCACACTGGTTGCCCAGCGTGCAGCCGTCCGAGCACAGGAAGTAGTCGTAGAAGCCCTGGGAGGCGCACAACTTGATGTTCCTGGCGTCGGTGGCGCACTCGAGCTGACCGGTGCTGCACTCGGGGTCACGCCTGGTGATCTCGAGCACGTAGTCGCCGTCCACGGCCGTGGACGTGCTGTCGAGCGCGATGAACACCGTCTGGGGCACGCCCGAAGTGTTCGAGTAGACGAGCTCGTTGACGTCGTCGGCGCCGTCGCTGCCTGCGAGGCAGGTGTTCTCGGCGTCGGCGCAGTCGGTGAACGCGTAGAGCGCGAGGTCCTCGTTGTCGTAGGAGCGCGCCTCGGCGACCACCGACTGACCCGCGGACAGCTCGACCTTGTAGCTGTCTCTTATACACATCTGACGCTGCCGACGATCTACTCTG
>CAJXPN010000475.1 GCA_913058025.1 uncultured Myxococcales bacterium
ACGAGATTTCTGCCTGTCTCGTGGGCTCGGAGATGTGTATAAGAGACAGCGTCCACGGCGAGCGCTCAGGATTCCTGGGAGGTCGAGCCCATGGACCTCGAGGACCCGAACCGATGGTCCGTGAACCTGGGCGCGGCCATGTGGCGTGACCCGATCCAGGACGTGGGACGCCCCGGGCTCCTCGTCCAGGCCGGACGCACGCTCTGGGTCGGCCCCGCCTGGGGGAACGCGTTCCAGTTCTCGGCGCGCGCCCATGGTGTACTGGGTGTGACGAGCGAGCACGGGTTGCTGGCCACGGGGCTCACCGGAGGGTTCGAGTTCGGCTTGCTGAGCCTGCTGTCGCTCGAGGTCCAGATCGGCCCCGGCGCCATGGGGTCACTGGGCACCGCCGGCGCGGCGTTCTCGGCGGGCATGTTCGGCACCGGCGCGTGGTGCCTGCACCCCTTCGAGGATCAGCGCCAGAAGCTCACGCTCGGGATCCTCATGACGCCCATGTTCACGGTGACCTCGAACGCCCCCGAGACCGACTGCCCGCTCTGCGCGAGCCTCGGCGCGTCGCTGGGCTACGAGGGGATGTGGTGACGCCTCGCCGCGTCGCTCACCCCTTCACCGTCAACCAGGGGCTCACGCGCGCGACGGGTCGCGCGATCCCGGCCGCGGTGAGCGTATCGATGATCGGTGAGACGGGCTTGTAGACGCCCGGGGCCTCCTCCATCAGGCGCGCGGTGAGCTTGGCGACGAGCTCGGGCCTGCCCAGGATGTCGGCGGGGTCGATGGGGCCGACCACGTGCAGGCGAGAGACCTCCTGTTCGAACGCGGCCTGGTCGACTCGCCGCGCCCTCCCGCGTGAGATCATCCGGCCGGCGCCGTGGCTCGCGCTCGAGAGCGCGTCCTCCAGGCCGAGGCCGGCGAGCAGGAAGCTCGACGCGCCCATCGATCCGGGGACGATGACGGGGGGTCCGGTGTACCTGAACGGGCCCTCGAGATCGGGGACGGCGCCGGGCGCGGGGCACGCGCCCTTGCGGTGGACGACGAGCCCATCGGGTCGACGCCACACGAGGTTGTGGGGGACGTCGTGGAGGAGCCTGCCGCGCACCTCGCGGCCGAGCGACTCGGAGAGCGCGCGCGTGGCCATCAGGCCGAGCATGAGGCGGTTTCCGTAGGCGAAGTTCGCCGCGTTCTTCATCGCGTCCCAGTACGACACACCGAGCGCGGCGTGAGGGCCAGTGAGCGGCAGCGGCCAGAGGCCGTGCTCCGGGTGCGGCAGCTCCGCGGGGTAGAGGTCGCGCGCGACCCGCTCGAAGTGCGCGCCGACTCGCTGTCCGAACCCCAGCGAGCCCGTGTGGATCATGATCACGACCTGTTCCTGCCTGAGACCCCACGCGTGGGCGGTCGCTCCGTCGAGGAGCTCGTCGACGGTCTGGATCTCGACGAAGTGGTTGCCTCCACCGACCGAGCCGATGTGCGCGTCGCGCCCGTCGACGCGTCCGCTCGAGCGGACGTAGTCGCCGAAGTCGAAGACCTCGTCGGCGTCGAGCCCGCCAGCGTGGTGGACGCGGGTGAGGTCGTCGAGCTGCTGGTCCGCGTCGTAGCGAGACCAGATACCCACGCCGGCGTTGTCCGCGCGGGCCTCATGGAGGCCGCGCGCGGGCCGCGCCGAAGCAGCGCCTCGCGTTGGCGCGGCGACATGGGGATGTCCCGGCCGCCGCGGAAGAACACGTGGCGCAGCCGTCGCATGAGCGGCCCCGGGTCGCCTGGGAGGTCTGCGCGGGTGAGGTCGGTGACGACCACCCGCATCCCGCAGCCGATGTCCGCGCCGACGGCCTGGGGCACGATGGCGCCACTGATCGCGAGCACCGTACCCACGGGGATCCTGCGCCCCCGGTGGAAGTCGGGGGTGAGGACCATCCGCTCGACGCGGGCGCCCTCGCCGTAGACGTCTGGGAGCGCCCGGAGCGTCGCGTCCAGGTCGGCGATCGTGGAGATCTGCTCGAGCGCGGCGCGCTCGATGTCGACCTCCGGGTTCGCGAAGAGCGTGACGGGGACGCCCGAGGGCGTGTGGATGTGCGATCGCGTCGCGTCGACGCGCTGTCTGGAGACCTCTGCCATGGAGGACACCTCGATATCGGGTGCCGACCTCGCGTCGGCACACCATACCGCGTGGTGCGTCCCATTCATGTCGTGGGAGGTGACGGTGTGCCATCGACGCGAGGAGGGCGCATGTGTGCGGGAGCGAGGCAGGGGCCTCGCTCGACTCATCCTCAGTCGGTCCGACGCCTCGTGAGGCGTCGGCTATGGCAGCCGCGAGTACGAACCTCGACCGCGCCCGATCCATTCGAACGATTGGAGGCAGATGCGCAAAAAAGTGCGCTCGCGTCACATCGTGCCCTTCGCCTTCATCAGCCTCGCGCCCTCCCTGAAGCTCAACCGGGAGAGGACCTCCTTGCGTGAGCGGAGGTACTCGCGCGTGGCCTCGGGCGAGGTCCTGGAGTACTCCCGGAGCGCCCAGCCGATCGCCTTGCGGATGAAGAACTCGCGCTCCTCGCAGCAGGCGTCGCAGTAGGCGAACAGCCGCGCCTCGTCGGTCGCCGCCTTGCTCTTGAGCTGGCCGATGATCGCGACGCGCCGGATCCACATGTCGTCGTCCTCGATCCACGCGTCCATCACCGGCAGCATCTGCTCGGGGTGCGCGCGCACCAGCGCGCCGACGAGGTTCACGGCGATCTCGTCGACGAGATCCCACCACGCGCCCTCTCGGACCATCTCCTCGTAGAGAGGGAGGCGATCCAGCGTGATCAGCTTCTCGTGCGTCCTGGCGATCCGGATCGCGACGTACTTGTCCTCGCGTCGGGCGCCGGCCCAGAGCGCGCGCACGGCGCCCTCGTATGTGTCGCCGTCGAGGATGCGGTGGGCCTTCCTGAGCTCGCGCACGACCTCGTCGCGAGCCTTCGCCTTCACGCCCCAGAATGGCATGTCCGTCTTCAGGTACGCGGCCATATCGGGCGCTCTGGTGGGGTCCGCGGCGGCCGCGAGCAGGCGCTCGGCGTCCTCGACGATCGCCTCGATCAGATCCTCGTCCATGGCACGCTCCGGGGTGTGAAGGTCGGCGCCCCGTCGCCACCCGGGAGCGCATAGTCGGGAGGGCGGCGTTGCCACCCAACCTCCTCGTTGTTAACTTCGGCGTCTGTCCACATCAAGTCGCACTCAGGAGCCACGTTGAGAGCCTTCGGACCCCAACACGCAGCGTTGCTCGAGGCGCTGCGCGGCGAGCGCGTCATACCGTCGCTGCTGCGACGCGTGTCGCTAGAGCGCTGCGTCGCGTCGAACGAAGAGGTCGTCCGGCTCACGGATTGGCCGACCGCGCTCCGCGAGGAGCCCGCGAGCTGGGCCGAGCTCGAGCCCGCGCTCGAGGACCCCGAGGCGTGGCCCGATGCGTGGGAGCGCGCCCGCGCGATCGGCTTCTCGCCGCGCGCCGAGCACCACCACGCGCTGCTCTTCGAGCGGATGACCGACCAGCTCATCGCGCGCCAGGAGCACGAGACCGCGCGCTACACGTGGCGGGAGTGCCTGCGCTCGTGGCGCGCGCTCATGGAGTCGGACTACGCCAGGGGCCTGCTCGCCGAGCTCGTCGACCCCGAGCTCGCCGACGAGATGGGCGACGAGATCGTCTCGGGGTTGCTCGCGCGGTTGCCTGGTTCGCGCGCGGAAGCGCTCTCTCGGGCGCTGCGCCTGGACGACGAGCGCATCAACCCGGGCGAGGCGCCCGATCGACGCCTCGCCAGGTTGCACTGGAGCGCGATCACCGCGGCGCGCGACGAGGCGGGCGATGCCGAGGGCGTCTACGGCTCGCTGGCCTCGCTGCGTCAGGCCGCGCGCGCGGCGACGCATCGGATCGTCGACGGCGCCGTGGCGCGCTTCGACCGCGCGCTCGAGGCCGTAGACATCACCCAGGCCGACGGCGACACGCTCATCGCCCCCTTCGAGTGGCTCGCCGAGCTCTTCGCGCTCATCGGCAACCACGAGGCCGCCAGCGTCACCGCCGTGTGCAGCGCCGTCGAGCTGGGCTGGAAGCTGCGCAAGATCGGCCGCGACGAGGAGGGAGACTTCGAGCGCCTGCTCACGCTCGTGCAGCCCTTCAACGAAGACCTGAGCGCGCGTCACGTCAACGGGACCTCGTTCGGGCACAACTCCAAGTGCGCCGACTTCCTCACGTTCCAGGCCGAGTTCACCTCGGATGCCCCTCCCAAGCGCGCGCTCCTCGAGGGCGCGATGGCCGTGTGTCCCGGGCACAGGAACGCGTCGATGCTCATGTCGTACGCGCACCTGAACCGCGCGAACGTGCTCATGAACATGACGAAGATGTACCCGAGCGCGATGGGGGGGTTGCCCGGGGGCTCACGTCGAGTGAGCACGATCGTGCTCGAGGCGTGGGAGGAGCTCGAGGGCGCGCGGCGCGCCTGGCCCCACAACGAGGCGGTCGAGTCCTACCGCGACACGGTCCGCAAGGAGGCCGCCCGGTTCCGCGTGGACCTGGGAGAGGAAGAGGACCAGCCCGAGGACCCGACCGAAGGCGAGGACGCGCACACCGACGAGGAGGACACGTGAGCGACGAGAACCCGTTCGACGCGCTGGGGGTCGACCCCCGGCTCGACCCACAGCAACTCACCGACGCGCTGCGACAGCGCGCCGAGCGCGCGCTGCCCGAGGA
>CAJXPN010000476.1 GCA_913058025.1 uncultured Myxococcales bacterium
GGAGCTCACCGCGCGAAGCGCGGGGGGCGCCAAGCGCGCAGCGCGGCGGCGGGGGTTTCTGCCCCGCGCCACACTCATCGCCCTCTCGCACGCACCCACACCGCACCGAAACACACTCTCCGCCCGACCCGAACGCTCCCAAACGAACGCTCCCTAAAGAGCCCCGCACCACTCCCCTCGCCCTTTCTCTGCAGTCGTTCTAGACTCGACCCATCCACGACCCACGCACGCCACGAGATGCCGCCCATGAGCCCCAAGCCCCACCCGGTCCTGATGACCCTGCGCGTCATGTGGTTCGCCTTCGTGTCGAACCACCCGATCTTCGTCTTCATCGTGTTCTTCGTCGCCAGCACCAACACCGATCACCCGGGCCCCGACGAGAACTTCAACGTCATGCTCACGGCGTTGTCGGCGGTCTCGGTCGTCATGGTCATACTATCGCTCACGGCGCGCGGGTTCATGATGAGCCGCCTGAGCGAGTCGGCGTCCGTCCAACAGGTCGCCTCGGCCTACCAGACGGGCTCCATCCTGAGCTGGGCCTTCGCCGAGGTCGTCACCATCAACGGCTTCGTCCTCGCGTTCATCAGCATGAGCCCCAGGACCATCCTCCCCTTCGCCGTCGTCGGCATGGTCTGCAACGTCCTCGCGTTCCCCCGCGCCCGCGACCTGGCGTCCATCGACGACGCTCCCCCCAAGGACGAGCCCGAAGGCAACGCCTGGTGAGGTCCCGCTGAGAGGCGCGCAGGCGCCTCACGCCAACGTCTCACCACTCGGACGGGAGGTCCCGGTACGCCTGACGCGGGGTGCGGTCGACCTCCACGAGGCCCCACCACTCCTCGTTGAACGTCCCGTCTGGGTGGGGCCCGCCGCCGGGCGCGACGCCGCCCACGTCGTGCTCGGCCGGGCTCCCCGAGCCGTCCTTCCACCACTCGTCGGCCCACTCGAATAGCGCGCCTCCCAGGCACGGCCCGCCCGCGGACACGCGGTTCGCGCCGAGCCCGGCGATCAGCGTGACCGTCGCCTCGGCCTGCGAGGCCTGGTCCTCGGCGGCGACGTTGGCGTTCCACGCGTCGGCGCCGAACTCCGCCAGGAACATCGGCTTGTCGCTGCGCCCCTCCCAGACGTCGAACAGATCGCCGAACCCGATGCCCCGGTAGACGTTTAGCCCCCAGACGTCCACTAACGGCATCGCCTCGATCGTCTCGACCGAGGGCACCTCTCCGTAGACCGTGGCGATGGGGTGAGAGCCGTCGACCTCGCGAATGATCGCGGCGACCTCGTTGAGCCGCAGCAGCGAATCCTCATGGGACAGACCATCGTAGAGCCCGTTGTAGTTCCACTCGTTGCCAATCAGCCACATCAGGATCGCAGGATGGTCTGCGACCGCCGACACGTCCGCGCGCACGCTCTCCGCGGGCGCGCCGCCGAAGGCGTAGACCGTGTTGAGCACGTAGATGCCGCGCGCGTGGAGCGTGTCGAGGACGGCCCGGTCGGTGATCGCCGAGTACGTGCGCACGACGTTGAGCCCGGCCTGCGCCATCAGCTCGGAGTCCTGGTCGACGTACCCCGCGAAGTCGAGGTCGTTCGCCTGCGTCCCCCCCGCCGGGACGGGGTTCCAGCCCACGCCCTGGATGAAGAATGGCTCGCCACCGACGAACAGCTCACCGTCGACGATCCTGACGCTCACGTCCGCAGGGCCCGCGTCGACGTCCAGAGATGCGTCTGGCGTGGCGTCGAACGCTGTGTCTGATGGTGCGTCTGCCTCGGCGTCCGCTCCCGGCGATCCGCCCACGTCCTGAGCCGACGCGTCGGCGCGTTCGCCTGGTTCGACGCCGTCTGCCGGCGAGCATGAGAGGAGCAACATCGTGAGCAGCGACACACGGTACTTCATGACGATCTCGAGAGCGGAGGGAAGCGCCTGGATTCTACACGGAGCCGACCTGCTCCGCCTTCTCTTCGTCCGCGAGGGAGAGCGAGCCGTCGAGGCCGAGCGTGACCTCGGTGAGCGCCCCGTCGTCGGCCTCCTGGCTCACGGACAGCGCGCCGCCGTCGAGCGGATCGTACGCGAGACGGCGCGACGCCTCGGCGCGCCGCGTCCTGATCTGCTGGAAGCCCTCGGCGATGGGCGCCGCCTGTCTGCGCACGTCCACGAGGCCGTGGAAGAGCCAGTACGACGAGAGGTACGCCGCGGGTGAGACGATCACGGCGACGACACACGCGGCCATCATGTCGTCCGGGCTCCACTCCATCGGGTTCAGGCCGGGCAGCACGAACGTCACCAGCGCGGCCACGACCGTGACGGCGAGTCCACCGATCCCAAGCGGAAACACCAACAGGCCGAGCGCGAACAGGGTATCCGCCACCCCATGGAGGATCCTCCCGAACGGCCCGCGCTGCTCGTCTCGACTCATGCCATTCTCCTCGATGGATGCCAAAACCTACCAGAAACACGGCCTCGCCAGAATCCGCGTGGCCCTGCCGAAGCGCTCTCGGCGCTGGCCGCGCTGGACATCACGCGCGCGCATCGATCATGGTGTCACACGCACCACGAGAACACGCCCACGAGAGGCTCAGGGATGATCCGTCACGAACACGCGTACCACCGCGCCAAGAAGAAGCTCACCGAGGAGCGCGCGCGCCTCGACCAGCTCGTCCGCTCGCTCAAGGAGGAGGGGCTCGGAGAAGAGGCCATCGCGCGGACCACGCGCCCCATGTCCCGCGACGTCGACGCGTTGGCCGAGCAGGTCGAGGCCTACGAGCGCGCGCGCGACGGGGACCTGGGCGAGGTCGTGAACCTGAAGGGCTTCGGCGAGCTGCTCGTCCAGGCGCGCATCGCGCGGGACATCACGCAGTCCGAGCTCGCCAGGCGGCTCGAGGTCGACCCCTCCCAGGTCTCCAAGGACGAGCGCCTGCGCTACAAGGGCATCACGCTCGAGCGCGCCCAGCGCGTTCTCGAGGCCCTCGACGTGACCATGGTCAGCGCGATCCGCACCCGCGACGGCGCGCGCGCTGGCGAGGAAGAGTGAGCCTCACGGCCACCCCAGGAGTCCGATGATGGAGCCTCGATCGACAGAACGCGTCACGCTCGAACAGATCCGAGCGTTCACGTCCATCGCGCGCGAGGGCGGCGTCTCCGCGGCGGCGCGCGCGCTGGGCGTCTCGAAGTCCACGGTCAGCCGCCAGCTCTCCGCGCTGGAGGCGAGCGTGGGCGTCGCGCTCATCGAGCGCGGCCCACGCTCGACCAAGCTCACGACCGCGGGCGCGTCCTTCTTCGAGCGCGCGCTCGACGTGCTGGCCAGCGTCGAGGGCGCCGTCGAGGCCGCCCACAGCAGCGACGTCGTCGTGCGCGGGCGCGTCCGCGTCACCGCGCCCACCGAGTACGGCGGCCTCAAGATCGTCGACGCGCTCGCGTCCTTCGCCCAGGCCCACGACGAGCTCGACCTCGACGTCGAGCTCACCGACCGCCGCGTCGACCTCGAGGTCGAGCGCGTCGACGTCTCCATCCGCACCGGCACCCTCGACGCGAACAGCCCGCACGCGCGCCGCGTCTCCAACATCGAGTCCTTCCTCGTCGCCGCCCCGAGCTACCTGAGCGCCCGCGGCGAGCCCGCGCACCCCGACGCGCTCGCCAACCACGACGCGCTCATGCGCGGCGAGCCCGGCGACATCTGGTCGCTCGCCCGCGGCGGCGAACGCGTCGAGCACGCGCCCTCGCGCATCCGGCTCCGCACGAACTCCTGGTCCGGCGCCCTCGCGGGCGCCCGCGCCGGCCTCGGCATCGCGCTCCTCCCCGACTTCGTCGTCTCCCACGAGCTCGCCGCCGGCACGCTCGTGCGCGTGCTCGACACGTGGTCGATCCCGCGCCGCCCCGTCTGGGCCGTGCTCCCTCGCGCCGCCGCGCTGCCCGCGGCCACCCGCGCGCTCATCGACCACCTGAGCGGGGCGCTCTGAGGCGCCTCTAGAGTCGTCTCGAGCTGAACTACCTTTGGAGGGACCCATGAAGCTGGAGGACTACGGCTCCTTGAAGAGGGCGCTGGGGCCAGACTGGCACATCGCGAAGACGTGGCTCAAAGAGCGTGGGATGAACTACGCCAGGTTTCATGGCCCCTACGCGATGGCGACCCAGGGCGATATCGGGGTGTTCACGAACCTGTCGATGCTCGTTGAGACCTACGGCCTCTCGATTCAGACGTTCGAGCACAACGTCGGCAGCTGGTTGAGATGTCAAAGCAGCTTCCGTGGCGGCAGCGACGACTTCAAAGAGTTCACGGACCCCATCAGGAGAGACCTCGACATGCTGACGGACATCGGATGGCATCTGATCTCCAAGGCTCGACTCCATAGCCATCAAACATCGCTGACATGGCAGGTCGACTGCGTAGGCGAGGGATCCTCGTTCGGCATCGGTATCACCGACTTCGTCGAAGTGAGTGTGGACAACGTATTCGACACGTTTCGGCACTTCGAATCAGAAGCGGAGAAGCGTTCGTACTTCCATGACGCCTACGTGGAGACGCTGACGCGCGTCTTCGATGGTCTCGCGAATACAGGACGGTAGGCAGAATGGCCGAGCGACTGGCTCGTGGAGCTGCGCGCTCTGAAGTCAACTGGGGGTGGGATTCCAGCACGGTCCCCCAGCGGCCGTTCGCTCACGCTCACTCCGCGGTCCCCTCGCAG
>CAJXPN010000477.1 GCA_913058025.1 uncultured Myxococcales bacterium
ACGAGATTTCTGCCTGTCTCGTGGGCTCGGAGATGTGTATAAGAGACAGATGCCCCACCAGTCGACCGAGGCCATGACGTAGCCCTCCTCGTTGGAGAAGCGGCGCATGGCCGAGTAGTTGATCTCCTCGCGCAGGCCGAAGAATCCGTGGCCGAACTGGAGGATGCGGCGAGGCGCGAAGCCGGCCTCGCCGGGCATGGCGCCCTTGGAGATCTGGAGGAGGAAGGGGACCTCGGTGGTGCCGTTCTGGGTGACCGCGCCGGCGTCGTCCCGGTTGAGGCGAGCGCCGAGGTCGGCCGACTCGAGGAAGAGCGGCACGGTGATCGTGCCCTCGAGGCGGTAGGCGATCTCGTCGCGGGGGTCGACCTCGGTCTTGGTGACGGTGACCGCGGGGGGCGTCTGGGAGAGCGTGGCGATGGTCGCCTCGCGCATGGAGAGCATGTCACGCGTGACGTGGGCGTAGGACTGCGTGGTGAAGTCCCAGGCGAGCTGGAGGTCGGCGCGGGTGACGCCGGCGGTCTCGAGCGCGGGGAAGACGTCGGCCTCGTAGCGCTCGGAGAGCGGGGAGAGGACGGGGTGGTTCGAGACGGTGGCGTCGCGCAGCTGGAGGAAGCCCTGGGGGGCCTGGATGGGGGCGCCGGCGGCGTCGTCGAGGCCCTGGAGCGCGACGACGTAGCGGCGC
This sequence comes from uncultured Myxococcales bacterium, assembly GCA_913058025.1. GTDB lineage: Bacteria > Myxococcota_A > Bradymonadia > Bradymonadales > Bradymonadaceae > CAJXPN01. Next base: position 683 of record CAJXPN010000477.1, read on the forward strand.
GTCTCGGCGAGCGGGGCGTAGGGACGGATGATGAAGGTCTGCTCGCCGGGCTCGGTGGCGTTGAGGTCGAGCTCGGCCCAGTGCGCCACGAGCTCGCCGGTGACGGTGTCGAGCAGGAGCGTCTTGCTGGTGGCGAGCGTGCTGCTCTGTGCGTCGTCGGTGTGGAAGATCACGCCGTCGGTGTCCACGCCGCCGGGGAAGCGGACCATGATCGGCTGGTTGAACGAGAAGCCGTCGGCGGAGTGGTAGGGCGTGAAGTCGAAGGGCGCGTCCTGCCCGTCGACGGGCTTGGCGGCGCCTGTGATCGCGAGCCGCTTGCCCGAGGGCATCGCCTCGTCGTCGGTCAGGAAGACGTCGGAGGGGTAGGGGAAGAGGCAGTCGTGCTCGAAGGCCACGGGGTTGCACCCGGCCGGGATCGTGACGTCGGGTGAGGTGACGCCGGCGTCCGCTCCTGCATCGTCTCCCCCGGCGTCACCCGTCGTGTCGCCCGCGTCAGCGCCGCCGGTGGTGTTGTTCGTGGCGTTGTTCGTGGCGTTGTTCTCGGCGTTGTTGTCCTCCGAGGAGGAGGAGCAGGCGACGAGCGAGAGTGCGAGGATCGCGGAGATGATCGTCTGGCGCATGGCGGTGTCCTGAGTTTGTGGACTGCGAGGTGTTCTTATGCGCCAACGGGTACTATAAAGTGCCGAGGTAACACAAGAACGACCACCCCTCGAGCGCCTCGTGCGTGCGAGGAACATCCGCACATCAATCAGGTGGAGACGATGACTCAGAAGCTCGTTTTGGACACGCAACAGCTCAAGCACCTCGCCGAGCTCCTGCTCGGCGCGGCGTACGCCGACGGCGACTACGACGGCCACGAGGCCGAGGCCATCGGCGACATCTTGCGCGGCCAGGTCCACGACGGGGAGCTCCCCGCCGCGGTCACGGGTCACCTCGCGGGGTTCGACATCGACGAGCTGGTGGTCGAAGACGCCGCAGCCGGCCTCGCGCTGGGTGAGGCCAACGAGCGCCGAGCCGTGCTCCAGCTCATCTCCGAGGTCACCCACGCCGACGACGTCCTCGACCACGAGGAGTCCGAGTTCATCCGCGTGGTCGGCCGCGCGTTGGGCGCGGCGCCCGAGGAGTACGAGGACCTGACCTTCGATCTCGTCACGATCCAGGTCAGCTCGCCCCCGCCCATCCCGGAGTGAGCACGCGCAGCGCGGACGGGGGCCTTCGTTTTGCGTCTGATCCCAGGTTCGTGGCATACAATGTCTCATCATGACATCATGACATTGCGAACCCGAGACCCCTCGAGGTGTGGCGTCCATTCAGGAGCCCTCACCCTACTTCGAGCACCGAGTATGACGATGAAGAAGACGCTCCTCCCCTTGTTCTTCGCTGGCGCCTGCGCGCTCACCGCCTGTGGCCCCGCGAGCATGAGCGCGGAAGAACAGAACGCGCTCTGCAACGAGTATTGCGAGATCGCATCTGTGGACTGCCAGGGGGAGTTCGAGATCTACTCCACCACGCTCGAGTGCTTCGAGACGTGCAAGGGCTTCAACTTCAACGGCACCGAGGGCGACCTCGATGGCGACACGGCGCAGTGTCGCCTCTACCACATCGGCGTGGCCGAATCCGATCCGTCCCTCCACTGCGATCACGCCTCGCCCGGCGGCGGCGGCGTATGCAAGGCGCCTGGCGCGACCCTCTGCGGCAGTTACTGTGGCCAGATCGCGGAAAAGTGCGACAGGCAGGAGTTCACGCGCCAGTACGACAGCCTGGGTGACTGTGAGAACCAGTGCCTGAACTTCCGTGAGAATGGCAGCTTCGGTGACGCCGACGGCAACACCATCCAGTGCCGCTCGACCCGCCTCGAGGACGAGAACCTGTCCCCGGTGGACAGGTGCAACGAGGCTGGCTTCGACTCCACGATCTGCGTCGACCCTGCCTCCTGAAGCGACGCGGCGCGCGTCAGCGCGTCGCGCACCACTCGGTCAGCGGCGCGTTGCGCGCAAGCCTCTCCTCGTCCTCGCACACCTCCCATCTGGACCAGGACGCCCGGCTCCCACGGAGCACGTCGTCCATGATCAGGAGCGCGTCCTCGTAGTCGACGAGTTCGCTCGTGTTCGGGTCCTCGAACGGACACGCGAACGCGACCCCTCCGTCACGAACCTCGGACGCCACTCCCTCACACCCGCTCACGCGGTGTGTATCGGGGTAACAGGCGTCGTCGTCGACGTAGACCATCTCGAAGTCGATCTCTCCGACACGCGCCTCCCCGAAGCGAAGCAACCAGAAGCTCTGGATGCACCCTCCGATGTTCCCTTCGGCCACGAACGTGCTGCCCTGAAGCGCGAGGAGCATGTCCGTGGGGCGGACGTCGGGGTCCGGCTCTTCCGCTGCTGGTGCGGACTCTTCGAGTGACCACGGCATGGGCTCGAGGTCACCCCCGCACGCGGTGAGCGCGGCGCAAGCGGCGAGTGACACCACGTGGGTGAGGTTCATCGGGGCGGCTCCGTGTCGTGTGTGGAGTCTGTGGGTCTACGAGACGAAACCTGGAGGGAACGCGCGGACACTTCAAAGCGCTCACATGAGCCGGAGCGAGGCGAAGGTCAGGATGCCCACTCCCAGCGCGAAGGCCACGCCGAGCATGGCGCCGGCGACGAAGCCGTTGCGCGCGCGCTCGGGCGCCAGGCCGAAGTCGACCTCGTGTAGCGTGTACGACTCCATGTCGACGAGCAGGACGCCCGCGACGTCGTAGGCGACGCGGTACTCGAGGAGCTGGCGGCGCGTGGCCGCGCAGGTGATGTCGGGGGCGGTGCGCCCGGTCTTGACCTCGGCGACGTAGCGGCGCCCGTCCCGGCGCACGAGGAAGTCGGCGCGCAGCGTGATCGGGTACGCCTCGCCGTCGACGAAGACGTCCCACACGTGCTCGGCCTGGTCGGACAGGATCGTGTAGCCGGCCTCGCGGATCACCTGCACGGCGAGCTCTTCGGCGCGCGCGGCCCACTCCGCGCGCTCGAGGAACGCCTGCTGCTTGCGCTTGCGCGCCCGCTTGGGGCGCACGCGCTGGGCGAGCAGCGCGAGCCCGAGCAGCGCCGCGACGTACCACCCTGGCGGCACGCGAAGCAGCGCCTGTGCGATCGTCTGTGGGTCGGGCACCTCGTCCTCCTCGTCGCGCGCGCCCCCTGGGCGATCCCGGAGCGCGACCTCACCCCGAGGGTAACCCGTTCGGACACCTGCGCAATGTTTCAGTGCATCGCGTGGTCTGAGGCGGCGGGCGTCGCGCCTTCTCGGATGGTCTCGCCGCGCCTATCCTGTGTGTGGCCGCGGCGTCCGCTGCGCTGGCACCCCACACGAGAGGACGCGATGAACACGCTGACGTTCGAACGCCGCACGTACGACGCCCGGATCGCCGACGATCAACCGGTGAGGCCCTACGCTCAGAGTGAGTTCGTGGTCGACGGAGTCGGGCTCTCGGAGCGCTTCGGCTTCGAGGAGGCGCGACCGTTCTTCGGGCAGACCTGCTTCGAGTGGTCCGCGGAGCACCTCGGCGCGCGCGCGCTCGAGCTCAGGGGGCTCGCGTCCGCGCGCAGTCAGCTCGGGGAGGGCCGGTTCGTGTTGTATGGATGCCACTGTGGCTCGGACTATTGCGGGGTGATCTCGTGCGCGATCACGCGCGAAGGCGGCGACGTGATCTGGAGCGACGTGCGCCATGAGGATGCCGACTGGAGCGATGGCGAGGACGAGCTCGAGGAGGACGACGGCGTAGACGGAGAAGACGGCGCGATGTTCGCGCTCCGCCTGTCCGAGCTCCGGTTCGACGCGGCCAGCTACGACGACGAGGTCGCGCGCCACGTGAAGGTGGCGTTGGCTGCGGCCGCTGCCTCGGAGGGGGAGGTGGAAGATGGATAGACGCGTCGGTGTGAGCTAGGGTGAGGGACTGTGTATGAGTGAGAGCCGAGGCTGTCTCTTATACACATCTCCGAGCCCACGAGACAGGCAGAAA
>CAJXPN010000478.1 GCA_913058025.1 uncultured Myxococcales bacterium
CCCCCGTTCACCCCCATACGATCGAAGACGCAAGGCGAGGCGCGGCCGGCGGACGCTCAACGAGCGACATCCAGGCAGGCGTTGTGCGCGCCACGCATGAACCGCTCGCCGCGCAGCTCTCGTCCGAGCGGACGAGAGCTGCGCGTTACCACCCCCCACGGGGCGAGCGGCCTCACGCCGGCACGCCCAGGACGTGCACGACGCCGTCCTTGCCCATCGTCCAGACCGTGTCCCCGCGGGTGAGCACGTCGAGGAACGCCCCTGCGTGGAGCTGCCGCGTCGCGAGGACCTCGCCGTCCGTGCTCCAGCGCACCTCGAGCGTCCCGTCGGGCGCTCCCACGTACAACAGCGCGCCGTCCGCGCTGAACTCGAGCTGCTCGTACTCGTATGTGGCGCCGCGATCGAGCGTCACCACCGCGTCCGGGTGGTCGGGTGTCCTGATCACGAGTTCCCTGACGTCGGAGCCCGAGCGCTGGTACGCCATGAACCCCTCCGGGCCGAGCGCGATCGCCCTGCACGGGAACGAGAGCGTCTCGACGGGCCTGGGCCGCTTCGTCATGTCGTAGAGGATCGTGACCGAGTCCCACGCGACGAGCAGCTCACGCTGTGAGGAGCCCACGGCGACCATTCTCGCCTGCTCCTTCTGGTGCGTCAGCTTGGCGACGGCGCGCTTGCTCCCTGCCTTGTAGAGGCCGACGAGCCCCGCGCCGCTGAGCGTGTACGTCGCGATGGCGTAGTGTTCCTGGCCATAGGGCGTGGTCTGGTGGACGCACGACTTGATCTTCTGGAGGTCCTCCGAGGTGTCGCCTCCAAAGGCGCCGACGGCGACCGTGCGGGCGCGGAGGATGCTCCCGCACGGCGCGACCACGTGCTCTCCGTCACCGGTGATGCACGCGTTCGTGACCCCCTGTCCAGCCTCGTCGGTGACCTCGAAGAGCTCGGCGGCGGCGACGTCGACGCAGTCGAGGCGGCCTTGAGACCACGTCCTCCAGACCGCGAGGCGCGATCCGTCGTGGCTCACCGAGAGCGCGTCGGCCGCGCCGTGCCAACCTCGAGACTCCACCGTACCACTCGCCGACGACACGATGAGCGTCCCCTGCTTGGCCGCGTACGTGGCCACGTGGGTGCTCGAGACCGCCGCAGACACCTGCCCAGACATGCGACCGTACGAGTGAGGCAACCCCTTGGCCTCACCGAGGACCTCCAGACTGAGCGCGTCGAGCAGGACGTGGCCCCCGTCGGCGTTCGCGCCGAGGAGGCGACCTCCACGGACGAACGCGTCGCTCATGTTCGACGCGCCATCGATCGTGCTCCAGAGCCCATCGCGGAGGTCGTACTGGGAGCTCGAGCTCTCGTCGGCCTTGATGATGCGGCCGTCGTCGAGCACGGCCATCGACTCATAACTCGTGGACGCGCCGACCTCCTCGCCCGACCCCACATCCCAGATGACGGTGTAGGAGCTGAAGCCGTTGCTCGCCGAGACGTACGCGCCGTCAGGGGAGAGCATCGCGCGGTCGGGGCGCTTCTGGGCCCATACCTCGGCGAACCACGCCTCGTCGAAGGTGAAGCGGCGCACCGTGCCGTCGGCGTCCACGACGCACACACCCAGCGGCTCGGGAGCGGCGAAGCGGTCGCCGCCGGACGTGAACGTGTCGTAGAAGCCGGAGTCGACCGTGGCGAGCGGCTCGCCCAGCGGCTGCCCGTACTCGGCCAGGAAGATCTCGCCACCCACCATGACCCAGAGCCGTGCGTCGCATCGGCGGATGCATCGGACGTGCACGCGCTCGAGCCACGCCTCGCGCTCCTCGAATGTGTCCGCATCGAACCGGCGCACGCCGAGCCCGGACACCACGAGGAGGTCCCCGTCCTCATGGAACTCGAGCTCACGCACCGCGCCGTGGAACACCCCGCCCACGACCTCGAACGCCGCGGCGTTCTCCTCGCTCCACACCCCCGAACGGAACTCGCCATGCGAGGGCGCGCCCCTCCTCTCACTGGACACGAACACGTCTGCCTCCTGTCATGGGCTTCGATAAAACGACCGCACGACTTCTATTCGACGCGTACGCGCCGTGCAACGCGCCGCCAGAGCGCGCCCTCCTTCGCCGCAGCGCCCCATCGCCTCACCGGAGGCGACGTCGAGGCGAGCCCTTCGCACGCCGTCGTCCTCGCGGTACAGTGACGAGGTCACCCCGACTCGACCCACGCCCACCAACCAGAGGTGCACTCCATGCGCTCCATCTCCTTCATCTGCGCGGTCTCTGCGCTCGCGCTCACCGCCTGTGTCCCCAGCGAGAACGTCTCGGGCGCGAACAACGGCGAGTGGGAGCTCAACAACGACGCGAACAACACGGCCGGCACGAACAACTCGAACAACACCACCGCGGGCACCAACAACGCGAACAACACCACGAACAACATCACGGGGGAGACGAACAACACGACCCCGCCGACGTTCGCCGAGCAGCTCGTGACGGCGCCGTGGACGGGGTTCCTGGCTTTCGAAGAGATCGAGGCGCCCGACGACGCGGGGCTCGTGGGCGCGGCGCCGCGCGTCAGGTTCAGGGCGGACGGCTCGGTCGACCTCTCCATCCAGACGACCCGTGAGGGGCGCTGGGAGGTCACGCCGACGGGCGAGGTCGTGGTCACGAACCTCCCCCAGCTCGAGCCAGACGACCCGGATCGTCTCCTCTTCGAGATCGAAGACGAGGGCGGCGTGGTCACCTCGCTCAAGCTCGTGCTCGGGCTCACGGAGAGGATCGTGTTCGAGCAGGTCGACGACGTCGACGGGGACGTCACGATCGCCGACATCGAGGGCAGGTGGCGCTCGCTCGAGAAGGTCCGGGGCTCGGAGGGGGGAGAGTTCGACCTCGCGATGAGGTTCTTCGACGACGGGTTCGACTACGGCGGGGTCGTCCCGAACCAGGGGTTCGTGTCGTTCGCGAAGCTGCCAGGGCGCGTGGTGACGTTCTCCAGTGGCCTGACGGTCTGGCTCTGGGACGCGCCCGCGGGCAACGCCGACACGTTGCCGTTGGCTGGGGAGATCAAACGGTCGGCGGACGGCGCGCTGACGGTGTGGTCCCTCTACGCGTACGAGCCCGCGGACGCGCAAGACATCCTGTACGCGGTCCCGATGGAGCAGGTCGCGTCGTTCGACATGGACTGAGTGTGGGAGGCGTCGCCCTCGGAGGGGGCGACGCCGAGCGGGCGCTGTTCAGCGGGCGCCGCTCAGGTCTCGATGCCGGCGATGTGGGTGATCATCGCGTCGAGGAGCTCGTCGCTGAAGCCGAGCTGGGCGCAGAAGTACAGGCAGACGTCGTACTCGTCCTGCGTGAGGACGCCGTCGGCGGCCACCATCATGATCATGCTCTTGAGCCAGCCCGTGCGCGCCTCGGGGTCCTCCGGCGCGTCGATCTGGATGTCCATCAAGCTGAAGTCGTGGGTGGGCATGATCGCCTCGAACTCACGCTCGCTGAGCTGCATTCGCGAGGCGACGACGGCGAGGAGACCGAGCTCCTCCTCGGTGAGCTCGCCGTCAGCGCACGCGAGCGCGAACATCGAGAGGATGTAGCTCTTCTTCTGCTTGAGCGTGAGGTCGGCGAGGCCGCTTAGCGCGTCCTGGTACGACGTGCTAGGCGTGTGGCCCTGGGCTTCCATGCGCAACCTCCATCGAGGGTGTGATTCCGTTACCCCCACACATTAGCGACTGGCTCGACGAGTTGAAAGGGTAGGAGGCGCGAAGACCGAATCAGGACCTCGCGAGGCGAGCGTCGGCGCCCGCGGCGATCGCCTCGAAGAGGTCGTCGCAGCCGAGCATGGCGTCCCACCGATCGAGCGACGCGGACTCGGCGACCCGGTTGATCAGGTCAGCCTCACGCGCCGGGTCGCGCTTCCCCTTCCAGAGCGCGTCGGCGCAGCACACGACGAGCTCCTCGTCGCGCCGAGCGAGCGCGCGGTCGGCGTGCGAGCGGCAGATCCTCGCGAGCGCTGGCGAGACCCCTCGCGCGAGCAGCTCCGACTCACCGCGCGCCTCGTGCAGGCTCCCCGGCGCGTCGAGCTCCTCGGGGTGCCACGTCTTGCCGGCGTCGTGCCACGCCGCGGCGCGCGCGGTCCAGGCGAGGTCGAGCGCGCAACCGAGCGCCTCGAGCCCGCGGCCGAGCTCGAGCGCGACCTCCGAGACGAGCGCCGCGTGGCGCATGAGCCTGGGGGGAGCGCCCCAGGCACGCAGCATCCGGAGCGCGTCCTGGCGTTCGCGCTCAGCCTCCATGGCGGGCCTCCGCGAACGCCCTCGCGACGTCGGCGGCGACCTCGTCGATGGCGCGCGCGGCCGAGGGCACGGCGCCCGTCATGATCGCGAAGGAGTGCGTGAGCGCGTCGTAGCAGCGCGCGGTGACGGGGACACCGTCCGCCACGAGCCGGACGGCATAGGCCGCGCCCTCGTCCCTGGCGAGGTCGAAGCCGGCCGTGATGACGACCGCTGGCGCGAGCCCCCCCAGGTTCTCCGTGGCGCCGGGCGCGAAGCGGGGGTCGGAGGCGTCCTCGTCGTCAGCGAGGTAGCACCGCTCGAAGTAGTCGCGCTGAGCGCGCGTGAACGGGAACGCGTCGGCGTGGACGTGGCCCGAGTGGTGGTCTGCGCGCGCGTCGAGCAGCGGGTAGACCAGGAGCTGGAGCG
>CAJXPN010000479.1 GCA_913058025.1 uncultured Myxococcales bacterium
AAGAGACAGGCCGACGCCCCAGCGAGCTCTCCCGCGGCGGCGACGTCAAGCTGCGCGTCGCGCAGATCACCGACCTCCACGTCCCCAGCGACATCACGCTCGCGCGCCGCCTGCGCGACCTCGTGCGTCCGCACCGCACCGTCGGCGACCTCTCGCTCGAGCTCTCCGCCATCAGCAACGAGCTCAGCCAGCCCTACCGCAAGCGGCGCAAGGTCTACACGAACCTCCTCAAGAAGACCCTGCTCGGCCTGCGCTACCTGGGCGTCGACCACCTCATCATCACCGGCGACGTCGCCCACTGCGGCCTCGCCGTCGAGTTCCTCGAAGCCAAGGCCGCCCTCCAGGTCACCGGCTGGTGGGGGCCCGACAAGCTCACCGTCATCCCCGGCAACCACGACCGCTTCAACCTCTACGAGGCCATCCCAGACGACCCCATGGAGTCCTTCTTCGACGTCGTCTCCTCGCGCAACCCACGGATCAAGATCCTCCCCGGCGGCGTCGCCCTCGTCGAGACCGACTCGAACTCCGACCGCGTCGACGACCGCGCCTACGCCGAGCACTGGCTCCCCAACACCCGCGGCCGGATCTACGCCGAGACCGTCGACGCCGTCGCCGCCGCCAGAGACCAGATGGCCGGCATGCGCGTCCTCACGCTCGTCCACCACCACGTCACCGACGACTGGTACCGCCACAACACGTTCCAGCGCCTCGGCTTCCTCGACCCCGCCGAGGGCGGCGACGACCTCATGCGCGCCGTCGCGCTGGCCGACCCCCACGCGCTCCTCCTCCACGGCCACATCCACGACGTCATGCCGCTGGGCTACACGTTCCTGGACGACCACCTGGTCGGCTGCCCCGGCGGCTTCGCCGAGCACCTGCGCGTCAACCTCATCGACCTCGACCCCCACGACGCCATCACCATCACGCAGGCCGAGCTGCGCGGCGCGCCCCCGAGCAAGAAGTAGGTCAGTTGATCCACTCCCCGTTCTTGCTCTTCCGGCCCGCCTTGACGTCGTCGTCCTCGGGCGACCTCGCCACGATCTTCATGCGCCGGCGGATCCTCCAGTACTGGAACTGCTTGAGCAGCCTCTTGCGGCCCTGTGAGCCAGACCCCACGAGCAGGCCCGCGGCGTAGCCGCCGAAGTGGAGGCCCACCATGCCGGGGTGCAACGAGAGCAGCGCGAACACCAGGTTCAACGCCACGAACCCGCCCAGCAGCATCTTGCCGTTGAGCTCGAGCGTGAAGAACCGCATCTCGCGGTCCCAGTACATCCAGCAATACGACGCAACCATCGCCGAGATCGCCGCGTCGAAGCCCAGGATCGCCGGCAGGCTCGCGCCCGCGAGCGTCGCGCCCCACGTGAACAGCGCCGCGCCCACGCCACCGAACAGCGCGCCCGCGCCCGCGGTCACCCAGAACGCCTTCGCGCCCCTCCTGGCCTCGATCTCCCCGCCGAACAGGTACGCCAGCGCCCCGTGCATGACCAACGGGAACACGTCGGGCTCGAAGGCCCAGTACGTCAGCGGCGTCCACAGCGAGAGCCCGGAGAGGTTCCCGCTCGAGACCGCCACGTGCGCGTCCATGACCGCGCGCAGCGGCTCGATGAGCACCCGCGCGAGCCAACCCGCCACGAGCAACACCCACACCGCGATCACGCTCTTCGTGATCGGCGGCCTGTCGATTCGATACTGTGCGGCCACGTCCTCGCCTCTCTCTCGGAAGTAGGGTCACCCGTCACTATGCAACGCGCGAGGCGCGCGCGCCATTCGCTTGCCGCGAGCCGCGCGCTCGACGAAGATGCCTCCCGATGAACGACGACGTCCCCACACCATCGCCCGCCCGCCCCCGCACGCGCGACCTCGCGCTCGCTGCGGGCGTGCTGCTCACGCTCGCGTACTGCTGGATGTTCAGCGCGATCAGCGTCCCGAACGAGCGCTCGAGGGTCTACCTCGGCGTCGCCATCGTCGACCACGGCACGCTCGCCATCGACGCGCCCATAGCGCGCTTCGGGCGCATCAACGACTGGGCCCGCTTCGACGGCCGCGCCTACACCGACAAGGCCCCGGGCTCCTCGTTCCTGTACGCCGCGCTCTACGGGATCGCGCGCGTCTTCTGGGACGCCGACTCCTTCTCGATCACCGCGCTCATCAACCTCGCGCGCACCTTCCTGATGCTGCCGATCGGGCTGATCGGGTTCCTCGTCATGCGGCGCATGCTCTACGAGGAGCTCGGGTTCGGGCGAGGGATCTCGGACGCGGCCGCGGTGACGTGGATGCTCGGCACGAACGCCGCGCACTACGCGCACGCGTTCTACGGGCACCAGATCGTGGCCGCGGCGCTGGTCTGCGCGCTCTGGCTGCTGCTGCGCGCCGGGCGCGTGGGCGGCCGGTCCGCGTGGTGGCAGGCCGGCGCCGCGGGCGCGTGCGCAGGGCTCGCCGGGCTCACCGAGTACCAGGCCGGTGTGGCGTGTGCGCTGCTCGCGCTCTACGCGCTCGTCACCCTCGCGCGCACGAACCCTGGCGCGCTCGTGGCCTTCGGTCTCGGCGCGATCCCCTTCGTCGCCGCGCTCGCGGCCTACAACGACGCCGCCTTCGGCGGCCCCCTGGAGCTCTCCTACCACCACCTCGTGATCAAGAACCTCGCGACGCTCCACACCGAAGGAGTGGGCGGCGTCGGCCTGCCGCGCGCCGAGCTCGTCGCGCCCGTGTTCGTGAGCCTGCACCGCGGGCTCTTCACGTCCGCGCCGATCACGCTCCTCGCCCTCCCCGGCTTCGCGATCGCATGGCGCCGCGGACACCGTCCGCTCGCCGCGCTGTGCGTGGGCGTGGGCCTCTTCTACGTGCTCATCGTCATGGGCACGCGCGCCTGGTTCGGCGGCTGGAGCTTCGGCCCCAGGCTCATCACGCCGGGGCTCCCGTTCATGATCGTCCCCGCGGCGTTCGCCATGCGGGCGCTGTCGCGATCGCTTGCCGGCGGCATGGTCTGGCGCGGGCTGGCGGTCGCGGGCGTGGTCGTCAACCAGCTCGTGCGCGCCGTGCTCTTCGAGCTCCCCGAGTCGACCACGAACCCCCTCGTCGACGCGATCCTGCCCGCGCTGCGCGCGGGCACGCCGTCGGTCAACCTGGGCTGGCACCTCGGCCTGAGCGGGCTCGCCGGGCTCGCGCCCTTCGCGCTCCTCACGCTCGCGTGGTGCGTCTGGCTCACGCTCCCGAAGGACGACGAGCCCCGCGGCGCCAGCGTCGGCGCCGCGCGCGCCCTGGGCTCCATGTCCGCGCTCACGTGGCTCCTCGCCAGCGCGCTCGTCGTCGGCCCGACCTGGTCGGCCAGGCAGTCCGGTAAGTTCTCCAGGATGATGACCGGATGGACCAAGAAAGAACGCCGCGTCCACGACCTCCCCGAGGCGCCGCGCGCCGAGAGCTCGAAGAAGAAGACCCCCTGAACCATCGGCGTGGCGCACGGGAGGCTCCTGGCGCGGATCCGTCACGCTGCCGGATAAAAGAAGACACCGGGTCCAAACGAAACTTGATACCGAGCGCCTCATCAATCCATCCTGGGTTCATCGAGGCTCACGAAGTCGCCCACGAACCTCAGGAGAAGACGTAGTGAACAAGATGACACCGACGATCAAGAGCGCGCTGAAGGCGACCGTTCTGAGCGCGGCGCTCGCGCCCACGCTCGCGGCGTGCATCCCCGCGGGAGAAGGGGACGGGGGCGGCGAGGGCGGGGAGCTGACGGCCGCGAGCTTCGCGATCCTCCATGCCGACCTCGAGACCAGGGTCTCCTGTAGAGCCGCCTTCGAGTGCCCACAGAACGAACCCTCGCTCCTTGGGGCCTTCGGGAGGTTCGAGGACCAGGCGGCGTGCAACTCGTGGGACGGCGCAAATCGGTTCGGGAAGTCTTCGCGGACGGCGAGGTTCGCCGCGGCGGGCTTGACGCTACACGTGGAGCGGGCGCAGGCGTGCCTGGACGCGCTCCAGGCCAGGCTCGACCTGCCCGCGTGCAGCACCCTCGTCGAAGAAGACGCCTGTGAGGGCCTCTTCGCCGGCTCGAACCTCCCGGGTGAACCGTGCGGCATGGACTACCATTGCCGCGAGGGGTTCTTCTGTGACGACTACGACGAGTCGTCCTGTGGCGGCTCGTGCCAGTCCTCGTCCGTCAGCGAGGTCGAGAGGTGCGGCGACGAGTGGTGCGGGCTCGAGGAGCAGTGCGACGAAAACACCGACGAGTGCATCCCCAAGTTCGGCGCAGGTGACTCGTGCTCCCCCTACTGGGTCGACGACTGCACCCGCGACTCCAACGACGTCGTCTGTGTGAAGAGCGACGCCGACGGTGGCGACGGCTACGACGGCGCGTGCGTGGCGCCGAGGACCCTCGGGCAAGGCCAGTACTGCGACTACGACGACACGCTCTGCGCGACTGGGCTCGAGTGTAACGGCGACATGGGGACGTGCGAGCCTCGCGCGGCGGCGCCGCCGCTCTCGCTGGGTTCGGCCGGCGCCATGTGCGACCTGGGCGAGCGCCCGTGCGACTACGGCCTCGCGTGCGCCGGGGCGGACGTGCTCTTGAACGGTCCCGGCACCTGCGCGCCGGTCAAGCAGTCGGGGCAGGCGCTGTCTCTTATACACATCTCCGAGCCCACGAGACAGGCAGAAATCTCG
>CAJXPN010000480.1 GCA_913058025.1 uncultured Myxococcales bacterium
TCTACACAGAGTAGATCGTCGGCAGCGTCAGATGTGTATAAGAGACAGCGTTTACGGCGCCGTTTATACCGTAAGGGTGCAACAAACAACCATTTCCGAAACCTTGTCGGGGCTTCATGCCGGCTGTCAATCGTCATCGCATGCGCCACCGCGCGCGCCCACCGGGGGCCGGACGGAACCTACTTTGTGCAAGTCCCACCTCATGCGCATAATGTCTGGCGATCCTCGATGCGCGCCGCGCTCACAGCGCCGCCGCGGATGTATCCGACGACCCGCCGAGTTCTTCCCCCCGACGTGATGTCCAGCGCGTCGCAGCTCGAACCTGCCGCCGCGGGCGACGGCCAAATCGAGCCAGGGGCGGTCAGGGCGCGAGAGGCCTCGTGGCCGCGGCACAAGAATGCGAAGGTGGCGCCCGCGGGCCTCATCGGCCAGCCCCTACACACCGCACGACACCAGAGGACATCATGAAGGCAGCAACCGCCCTCGCGCTCGCGGCGCTCACGTGGACCGCGTGCGCCTCACCGGAGAAGAACATGACCGACGACGTCACGACCGAAGCTGGAGGCGCGCACGCCACACACGGCGGCCACGCCGACCACGCCGAGCACGGCGCACACGAGCACCGCTTCGTGGACCCCTCGAAGTACGCCGAGCGCTGGAACGACCCCGCGCGTGACGAATGGCAGAAGCCCGCCGAGCTCGTAGGGCTGATGGGCATCGAGCCGGGGATGACCGTGGCGGACCTGGGCGCCGGCACGGGCTACATGCTGCCGCACCTCTCGGCGGCCGTGGGCCCCGAGGGCGAGGTCCTCGCGCTGGACGTGGAGGACGCGATGATCGCCTACATCGAGGAGAACCTCGCGGCGTACGGGCCCAACGTCCGGGCCGTGAAGGTCCCGTCGGACTCGCCCGGCGTCGAGCCGGGGTCGCTCGATCGGCTCGTCACGATCAACACCTGGCACCACGTCGCCGGCCGCGAGGCCTACGCCGCGAAGGTGCTCGAGGCGCTCAAGCCAGGCGGCCGCTTCGTCGTCGTCGAGTTCACTCTCGACTCGCCCATCGGCGCTCCAAAGGAGATGCGCGTCGACTCCGCGTCGGTCGCCGCCGACCTGAAGGCCGGCGGCTTCGACGCGTCCGTCGCCGAGGAGACGATGCCGAACCACCACGTCGTGATCGGCGTGAAGCGCTGAAGCGCTTCACCCACCTCGAGCAGCCCCTTGGCGAACATCCGCGACCCTCCTCACCTGGAGCGTCGGAGCGTCCAGACATTCATACGCATGGACGCTCAGGCCTCATCCGACCGGTGAGGGCACGCCAGCGGGAGGCTCGGCGCGCGCTCGCGCGACGAGGCGCGTGAACACGGCGAGCGGGTCGACGCGGCTCAGGCCGGCGAACTGGGCGTCGCCGGGCTCGACGATGATGAACTCGCCGGCCTTCGTGTGCCCCACGTCGAGCACGAGGTAGGGCACGTCGAGCGCGGCGGCCGCGCGACGCGCCAGCGCGAAGACCTCGACCTCCTCGTTGGGCGTGAGCGTGTCCATCGGGTCGCCCGTCTCCCAGTAGTACCCGTACCCGAGCACCTCTCCGCGGTACACGAAGAGCCGGAACTCCCGCCCCATCGGCAGGCCCCTGGGCGTCTTCCGGTTGTGGCGGAGCTCGACCCACTGCCGCACGAGCACGGTCCCACGCGTGAAGTACGTATGCTCGAAGAGCTCGGCGGCGATCCGGCGCGCCTCCTCTCGCGTCTGCGCCTTGCACGACCGGATGCCCCTCTTCTTCAGGGACTTCACGCTCCCCTTGAGGAACGCGGGGAGCCCCACCTCGTCGAGCGCGGCGTCGAGCCCGTCGAGCGAGGTGATGGGTACCGTCCTGGGCGTCATCGAGCAGAGGAGCGGGTAGGCCTGCTCGAGCGACAGGCAGCGCGCGAACTCCGCGGGCGTGTTCAGCAGCCAGACGTTTCGCCGCGCGCACGCCTCCCAGACGGCCTCGTAGCGCTCCTGGCTCGGGATGAAGCCGTTGTAGATCGCGGGCGTGGGGGAGTCCTGGACGGAGAGGTACGCCAGCGCGTCCTCGATCGAGGGCGCCCCCGGCCCATCCACGGGGACCTCGAGGACGCGGCACCCGCCGATCAGGCGGAGCACGTCCGAGATCTCGTCGGTGTCGATCTGAGAGGCGGACGGGCGCTGGCGCGAGGACTGCTCGCTCAGGCAGATGAACATGGCGTGCTCCATGGCGTGTGGGTTCGGGAGCGACCAACCGCGCGCGGCGCGCGCCACATTCCAGCTCAAAACGCGACCAGGGGGCGTCGGGGTCCGGGCGTTGAGCCACGAGCGCAGCGCGACCATGAGCGCGTGTTCGCGTCTCGGCCACTGGGCGATCATGTCGACGCAAGCTCTTCGCTCGGTTGGTGCACGAACGTGGGGGTGGGTGTCACTCGATCACCGAGTCGGTGACCTCGATCGGGGTCTCGGCGTGGCCCGAGATCTGTGGCCGCGTGGGGTACCAGGAGCCGCCCTCGTTGCCGCTGATCACGGACCGGTCGATGCGAACGTCGCCGGTGCGGTCGTTGCTCACGAAGAAGATCGCGCTGCCGTGCTGGACGACCTCATTGTATTCGATGCGCGTGCCGCACAGCGACAGGGTCATCTGGTTGCCGTCGTTGTAGATGGCGCCGCCGCTGCCGCCACCAGGGGTGCCTTCCTGGGCGGGGTTGCCGCCATCGCCGACCGCGCGGTTGTGTGAGAACAGGCTGTTGATGATCGTCCAGGACACGCCGATGCTGCTGATCCCGCCTCCGTTCGAGCAGCGGTTCCCAAGCCCCTCCTCACCGCCGAACGTGCTGTTGACCACGTACACGGGGCGGTCCTGGTACTGATCGAACACCCGCACCGCCGCGCCCCCGACGTCGGGGCCCGTGTCCGCGCAGACGTTGTTGAAGAAGCGGGTGTTGACGAGCTTGAGCTGCCCACCGCGCACCCACACCGCGCCGCCGCCGTCGTGCTCCGCCTGGGCGCTCGAGTTCCCGTCGACGAACGTGAGGTTCTGCAACGTCAGCCTCGGGTGGTCCTGGTCGTCGCAGCTCGGGGTGGTCCAGACCTGGGCCTGATCGCAGGTGTTCATGTACAGGATGCGACGCGCGCCGCCGCCGCTCAACGTGACCCGCCCGCCGCCGTCGATCACGACCTCGGGGCCGGTGTCGTTGAACACCTTCGCCGTCTCCTCGAGCGTGATCGTCACGGGGTCGGGGCCGCAGTCGAAGGTGATCACACCGCCGCCCGCCACCGCCTCGACGACGCGTTGGCTCGTGCAGCCCTCGGGCGTCCCGTCGCCCACGACGGTCCTCGGGTTGGAGACGTCGGCCAGGCCCGCCGCGGCCGGGATCGCGCAGGTCGCCTCGTCGTTGGAGTTGCCCGCCGGCGGGCCGCTCTCCGGATCGGTCAGCGGGTTCTCGACGTCCACCCCGCCGCCATCACCGCCTGCGCCGCAGGCGGCCAGAGTCAGCCCCAGCGTGATCGGGATCAGAGTTCGTGTGCGTGTCGGCGTCATGAGCGTCCTGTCTGAAGAGAGGATGCCGCGTATTGAACCCGCTCAGGATACCACGAGGTCGCTCGCAGCAAGAGGACGCCCTGCGCCACGAGGTTTCTTCACGTTCCCGAGATCCAAACGGACTGAAGGTGCGTTCAGATGCGAGGCGCTATGTTTCGCCCATCATCTCGGAGTATCTCTATGTCCCGTCTTCGCCGCCTGTTCGCCGTGTCCGCCGCCGTCGCGCTGTTGTCCACCTCGAGCGCGATGGCGCAGAGCCCTCCAGAGCCCAGGTACGAGGTCGGCAAGCCGCTCGTGTACGCCAACCTGACGGTCGCACCGCTCTACACCACGGCGACCGACCAGCCCGCCGACGACGAGGAGTACCTGACGCTGCTCGAGGCGACGAAGTCGAAGGCGATCGAGGTCACCGAGCTCGAGGGCAACACCGCCGACGCACAGGTCGCCGCGGTCCACGTCACGAACACGTCCCAGAAGGCGATCTTCCTGATGGCCGGGGAGGTGATCCTTGGCGGAAAGCAGGACCGCATCATCTCCAACACCACGGTCCTCGAGCCCGGGACGACCAAGCTCGAGCTCGCGGTGTTCTGCGTCGAGAAGGACCGCTGGGACGGCAGGACCGCCGCGTTCAAGGCCTCGGGCAAGATCGGACACTCGAAGCTGCGCGGCCGCGCCGCCTACGACAAGGAGCAGGACGGCGTGTGGGATGAGGTCGCGACCCAGAACGCGAAGTCGAAGACCGCCCCGGAGACCTCGACCTACAAGGCCTCTCTCGAGGCGACCCAGGAGGCCGCCAGCCGCTACGTCGTCTTCTTCGAGGGCAAGCTCGCCGCGGACGCGCGCGCCGTCGGCGTCGTCGTGGCGATCAACGGCAAACCCGTCGCCATCGACGCGTTCGCCAACCCTCGCCTGTTCGGCAAGCTGCGCCCCGCGCTGCTCGAGTCCTACGCGCTCGAGGCCGTCACCACCAAGGGCGAGGGCACCGCCAGCGCCAAGAAGCTGAAGGGCTTCGTCACGGAGGCGACCACGGCCAAGGAGGGCAAGAGCGCCGAGGACTCCGGCGACTGTCTCTTATACACATCTCCGAGCCCACGAGACAGGCAGAAATCTCG
>CAJXPN010000481.1 GCA_913058025.1 uncultured Myxococcales bacterium
CGAGATTTCTGCCTGTCTCGTGGGCTCGGAGATGTGTATAAGAGACAGGTCGAGCGCGACGCCGTCGCTGGGGACGTAGAGGATGTGGTCGAGCGCCTCGCGGTCGCCGCCGAAGACGAAGGTGTAGAAGTCGTCGGTGCTCAGGCCACGGTTCGCGCTCGCCATACCCTCGTCGTACATGTTTCGCAGCGTCTTCGATTCGTCGTCGTCGTTGAGGTCTCCAGCGATGACGACGAGCGAGGTGGGGTTGGCCTCGTAGGCGGCCATGGCGTACTTCGCGGCCGCGCGGCCCTCGGCCTCGCGGCGGTCGTCGTTGTCGGAGCGCTGGGAGATGAAGTGCGCGGTGATGGCGACGACGCGCCTGCCGCCGGGGCCCTGGAGGTGGACCTCGAGCAGCTCGCGCGCGAAGGTCGTGGTTCCCGAGCCTTGTGGGATGCGCTCGCGGCGGTGCCGCTCGATCTTGATGATCGGGAAGCGCGACACGATCCCGACGTCGAGCGAGGCCGTCCCGCCGGTCTCACCGAACACGCTCGTCGGGTAACCCTCGAGCTCGGAGGTGGCTTGCTCGAAGACGTCCTCGGTCTCGACCTCCTGGAGCATGATGACGTCGGCGTCCATCGCAGCGAGCGCGCGGCGCAGGCGCGTGAGCTTGGAGTCGAGCTCGAGCTCCGTGAGGACCTCCTCGAAGTCTCCTGCCTCGCACTCCCCCGAGTCGCACTTGGTGTCGAAAAGGAACTTCACGTTGAGCGTGGCTATGGTGACACGCTCGCCGTCAGGCAGCGGCGTGTTGTTGGCCGGCCCTCCCCCGCCGTCGTCACCGGACGTGACGCCCGGTCCGGTGTCGCGGGTCGTGTTGTTCGACGGGTCGTTGTTGTCGTCCCCATTGCCCCGAGGCTGCTCGGGGAGGCACGCGGTGAGCGTGAGGCAGGCGAATAAGGCGAAGAGTCTGGTGCGTGACATGTCGTGTCTCTCGGACGTCTTGACGGGCCGGGCGCCTTCGGCGCGCCGAGATGATTGAACGCCCGACAGCATACACAACCCGCTCGGGGGTTGCCATCGTTGGGTCACCCCATCGCGCGCGCGGGCGCGTCCGGGCGGTGGGCGAGCGGGCCACGCGCCACCGTCGTGAGTCCTCTCGCGCTCCCGAACGCCGCCGCGGCGCATCTTCGGAGCGCGGTCGAGGTTGACGCCTCGCCCTCGCGAGACCTAGAGATCCAGTGCGAGGTCTCACCCACGGGCGTGACCGCCCAACCCACGAATCAGGAGAGTCAGGATGTCGAACGAGCCGCACATTTCATCGCGCAAGGACGACCACATCCTGTTGTGCGCGGAGGACGAGGTCGAGTTCCGCAAGAAGTCGACGCTGCTCGAGGACGTCGAGCTGATGCACGACTCGTTGCCGGAGTTGTCGGTGGCGGAGGTCGACCTGCGCACGGAGTTCGTGGGCGGGAAGATCTTGTCGGCGCCGCTGCTGATCACGGGGATGACGGGGGGCGCGGAGCGCGCGTCGAAGATCAACAGGGATCTTGCGGTGGTGGCCCAGGAGCTCGGGCTGGCGTTCGGGGTGGGGAGCCAGCGGGCGATGATGAGGCACCCGGAGCTCGCGTCGACCTACCAGGTGCGCGACGTCGCGCCGGACGTGGCGTTGCTGGGCAACATCGGCGCGGTGCAGGCCGCGGCGATGGGGACGGCCGAGGCCGAGGATCTCGTGGGCGTGATCGGCGCGGACGCGTTGTGCGTGCACCTGAACCCCGGGCAGGAGCTCATCCAGTCCGAGGGAGACCGCGACTTCAGGGGGTGCGTGGAGGCGCTCACGCGGCTCGCCGAAGAGCTCAGCGTGCCCGTCATCGCCAAGGAGACCGGCTGCGGCCTGGGGATCGGGACGCTGGAGAAGCTCGCGGGGACGGGCGTGCGCTGGGTCGACACGTCGGGCGCGGGCGGGACGACGTGGATCGGCGTCGAGGCGTTGCGCACTCCGCCCGAGCAGCAAGCCCTCGGCGAGCTGCTCTGGGAGTGGGGCACGCCGACGGCGGCGTCGCTGGTGTACGCGAAGCGGCGCGGCTTCGACGTGATCGCCTCGGGCGGGCTCAGGACGGGGCTGGATGCGGCGCGAGCGCTCGCGCTGGGCGCGCGGGTCGCGGGCATGGCGTTGCCGTGGCTTCGCGCGGCGCACGGCGGCGGTGAGGAGGCAGCGCGCGCGTACGGCGAGCGCCTGCTGATGCAGCTCCGCGCGATCTTCGTGCTCTGCGGCGCGAAGGACATCGCGGCGATGCGGGAGACGCCGCGCGTCGTGGGCGCTCGCCTGGAGCGCTGGCTCGCGCAGGACCCTCGCGCCTGAGCGCGCGGCGCTTGCGCCCTCCCCTTGCTTGTCGCAGGCTCGACGTCGAGAGACCCATGACCGCTTCAGTGTAGAGGGCCACCATTGAGACACGCGCTGCCGATCTTGCTCGCGCTCTGCGCCGTCGCGTGTAGCGACGGCCCGAGGGTCCTGATCTACCCGAACGCACCGCCGACGGGCTCCGACGCGGGCCCCGACGTCGACGAGGCCGAGCGCGACATGTCGGGAGTGGACCCCACGGGCGAGTGCAACTCGCGCGAGGGTCGCTCGTGCACGCTGACGAACGGGGCAGGGATCTGCGTGGAGGAGAGCTGTCAGCTCGTGGCGTGCTCGCTCGGGTTCGCCAACTGCACCGAGGGCATCCCTGGCTGTGAGCGTAGCGTGATGCTGTCGAACCGCTGTGGCACGTGCGACACGAGCTGCCGCAGCGGCGAGGCGTGCCAGCTCTCGTCGAGGGGCTACGTGTGCAGCGCGGGGGTCGTGTGCCTCCCTGGAGAGTTCGACCTCGACCGCAGCGCGCTCAACGGGTGTGAGTGGAGCTCGAGCGAGGTGGAGGCGAGCGTGACCCAGCCCGGTGGGTTCTTCAGGACCGAGGCCGTGGCCTTCGGGCCGGATCGGACCCTGTTCGCCGCGGGCACGAACGACGACTCGAGGTTCGTGATCGGACCGGAGACTCAGGATCGCGCGCCGCTGACGTTGGGCGGCGAGGAGATCGAGGTGGCGAGCGCCATCGCGGCCGCGTCGAATGCGGACCACGGCTACGTCCTCTGGGAGGATCGAATCACCCGACACGACGTGGAGGACGGCGGCGGCGCGCTCGAGCTCGATGGGCCATGCGCGGGGACCTCGGCGCGCGAGCTCATCGCGGCAGCATCCGACTCGGCGGGCCAGGTCGCGGCGGCGACGAGCTCGGGCGTGGGGTTCATCGAGGACCCGACCCGGGTCTTCGACCAGACAGGGTACTTGCGCGCGTTCTACCCCTACGCGGACGCGCCCGCGGTCGCGGCGCCCGAGGCGTTCGCGTTCGGCGCCAGCGAGGTCGCCGCGTGCGTGAGCTGCGCGGTGGACCTGGACTCGGGCGTGTTGCTCGACGACCCCAGGTGCGACGGCGCGAGGGCGTGCAGCCCGCGGGGGTTCGACGCGTCCACGTGCGGCGCGTGCGTCGACGAGGCGACGACGAGCTGTCCGAGCTTCTTCCCGGTCGACATCGACCATGATCCTGGCACCAACCTGTGGTTCGTGACGACGAGGCGCGGCCTGGTGGTGCTCACGCGAGACGCGTCGGGTTGGGCGGCGGTGGCGAGGGCGGAGTCGGCCTACGAGCCCGGGACGAGCTCGGGCGCGCGCTTCATGTCGGCGGCGGTGGCGCAGAGCCCGCTCGGCGCGCGCGTCTTCATGTTGCACTCGACGGGCTACGTGCGCGCGGTCGACGTGACGCTCGACGCGGGCGACGTGACCCTGGCGCCAGCCGGCGCCGACGTGGGGCTGCCGATCGCGGTGCGCTCGGAGCGCCCCGTGATGGGCGCGCTCGACGAGAGGTTCGTGGCGCTCGGGGACACGGACCGTGTGCTGGTGTTGTCGTGGGCGGGGCGCTCGGCGCGCATGTTCCAGCTCGTCGAGGAGGGGATCGGCGTCCCGACGTTGCTCGCGCTCCAGCCCGACCCGCTCAACCCGGACGGGTTCATCGAGGCGCGCGAGCTGTTCGCGACGCTCCAGCGGCGAGAGGTCTTCCTGGGTGACCGTGTGCTGGACTCCGCCAGGCCAGGCGCGGACGCTGGAGCGAGCGGTGAGGGTGACGCGGGGCAGTGAGCCCAGGCGCCTGGAGGGCCCACACGAGCGGCCCGGCTAGATGCCTCGCTCGAGCGCCTCGGAGAGCACGATCTCGCGGATGAGCGAGCGCATGTTCCTGCCCGAGTCGACGAACGCGTCGACGGCCTCGGAGAGCTCCGCGGCGTCCTCGCCGAGGTCGAAGCTGCGGCCGCCGAAGCGCTCGTGGGCGCGGCGGACGGCGCACTGGTCGAACGCGCCGGAGGAGACGAGGATCTTGGCGAAGCCGCGAGGGCCGATGGTCCCGTCGCCCTCCTCGCCGAGCAGGCGCTGACCGGCGGGGAGGAAGTCGTAGAACCTGGCGTTGGGGTTGGCGTCGATCTGGGCCTGGGTCACAGGGGTCATGACCGTGTCGGGGAGCATGGTGCCCTCGAAACGCATGCGGTTCGAGTCGTAAGAGACGAGCCGCTGGATATCCCAGTTGCCGACACCGCCGAGGTACGACGAGCCGTAGATGCGCTGTCTCTTATACACATCTGACGCTGCCGA
>CAJXPN010000482.1 GCA_913058025.1 uncultured Myxococcales bacterium
CGAGATTTCTGCCTGTCTCGTGGGCTCGGAGATGTGTATAAGAGACAGGTCGGGTGGGGTCGACGCGATCGTGGTGGGGATCGGCGTGAACGTGAACGCGCGCGTCGAGGACGCGCCCGGCGAGCTCGCCGGGCGCGTGGCGACGATGCGCTCGGAGTCTGGAGATGTCTGCGATCGGATGTCACTGGCGCTGGCGGTGCGTGAGCGCATCGCCGCGAGGTGTGATGAGGTGGCGGCGGCGGGGCTGGGCGTCGTGATCGACGAGATCCGCGCGCACGACGCGACGATCGGGCGTAGGTTGCGGAGCGCGCAGGGGACGGGGGTCTCCCTCGGCGTGGCCGAGGGCGGCGAGCTCGAGGTCGAGCTCGACGGCGGCGCGCGCGTGCGCGTCGGCGCGGGCGAGGTGGTGTTCGAGGGTCATGGAGGAGGCGAGCGATGAGTGAGCGTTTGGAGCGAGGAGAGGAGGACGCGCTGGTGGCCATGAGGCGCCACCTGCACGCGAACCCGGAGCTGTCCTTCGAGGAGGAGCGCACGGCGAGTTACATCGAGGAGCGGCTGCGCGAGGTCGGCATCACGAGCATCGAGCGGGTCTCGGGTACGGGCGTGGTCGCGACGATCGAGGGTGAGGCCGGCGACGGCCCCACCCTCGCGTTCCGCGGGGACATCGACGCGCTGCCGATCCTCGAGGAGGGCCCCCACGACTACATCAGCACCAACCCCGGCGTGATGCACGCGTGCGGGCACGACGTGCACACGACGCTCGGGCTGGGTGTGGCGCGCGCGCTCTGGAGGTCGAAGGCCGAGCTCCACGGCCGGGTGAAGTGCATCTTCCAGCCGGCCGAGGAGGCCTCGCCCACGGGCGAGCCGATCGGCGCGGAGCGGATGGTGGTGGACGGTGTGCTCGACGACCCGAAGGTCGATGGGATCTTCGCGTTCCACTGCATGCCCACGCTCGAGGTCGGCAAGATCGGGTACACGGGCGGCCCGGTGTGGGCGAGGTCGGATCTCGTCGAGATCGAGATCCACGGTGAGAAGACGCACGGCGCGTACCCGCACTCGGGGATCGACGCGGCGGTGATCGCGGCGCACGTGGTGGTCGCGTTGCAGACGATCCCGGCGAGGAGGATCGACGCGCGCGACCCGTGCGTGTTGAGCGTGGGGAAGATCGAGGCGGGGACGTCGTACAACATCGTGGCCGAGCGCGCGCAGCTCACGGGGATACTGAGGACGCTCTCGGACGAGACATCGGCCCAGGCGGCCGCGCAGATCCATCAGACGGTGGAGGGAGTATGCGCGGCGTTCGGGGCGGGGTGTGAGGTCCGGCTGGTGCCGGGCGCGCGCCTGACGGCGAACGCGGTGTGGCTCGAGGAGGCCACGGTGGAGGCGATGAGGGGCGAGGTGGGGAGGGAGACGCTGGTGCACCACGCGCCGCAGATGGGCGCGGAAGACTTCGCGGCCTTCTCAACGCGTGTGCCGGGGTGCTATCTGTTTCTGGGCGTGCGTAACGAGGAGAGGGGGATCGTGCACATGCTTCACACGTCGAGGTTCGACGTGGACGAGCGGTGCTTGTCGTTGGGGGTGAGGGCGATGAGCGCTGCGATCAAGAAGTTGGCGTCCGAGTGGGGGGACGTGGCGCCTGTTTGAGTTCGAGAGGGAAGGGTTCACTTCGAACCCCGTCATACGATCGAAGATACACAACACGAACGAACGGAGGTGGTTAAGATGAAGAACAACATGCAAGGCATCGTGCGCCAGGCGCAGAAGATGCAGAACCAGATCGCGAAGGTTCAGTCAGGGTTCGCGACGAAGAAGGTGGAGGCCTCGACGGGAGGTGGCGTGGTGACGGCCGTGGTGAGCGGAGAGCAGAAGCTCCTCGACATCAAGATCGATCGCTCCGTGATGGATCCCGACGACGTGGAGGTGCTCCAGGAGATGATCGTGGGAGCGATCAACCAGGCGATGGAGAGCGCGGAGAAGATGGTGAACTCGGAGATCGAGAAGGTCACGGGCGGGTTCAACATCCCGGGGCTCTTCTAACAGGCGCACGAGGCCCGGGTTTCGGGTCGTCGCGACAAGGAGAAGAGAGATGAAGACGGCAGATCCGATCACGAATTTGATCAACGCGTTGGCGAAGTTGCCCGGTGTGGGTGAGCGGACGGCGTCGAGGTTGGCGTTCTATGTACTGAACCAGCCCGAGGAGCTGGCCGAGGAGCTGGCCGAGGCGCTGGTTCAGGTCAAGGAGAAGATCGGGCTGTGCCGGATCTGCTGCAACCTGACCGAGGGCGACGAGTGCACGATCTGCCGCAGCGACAAGCGAGATCTGACGAAGGTGTGTGTGGTGGACTCCACGCAGGACCTCCGCGCGATCGAGCAGACCGGTGAGTTCCGGGGCCGCTACCACGTGCTCCACGGGCTGATCAGCCCGCTGGAGGGGATCGGCCCGGACGACATCAGGGTGGCGGAGCTGCTCAGGAGGTTGTCGGGAGACGTGGTGGACATGGAGCCCGAGCAGATCGAAGAGGTGATCATCGCCACGAACCCGTCGGTGGACGGCGAGGCGACGGCGCTTTACCTGAACCGGCTGCTCAAGCCGGCGGGGATCAAGGTTACGAGGATAGCGTCTGGCGTGCCCGTCGGCGCGGACCTCGAGTACATCGACAGGATGACGTTGAGCCGCGCGCTGCTCGAGCGGCGAGAGCTGTGAGAGGGGAAACGCGAACGGAGCCGAGAGTTTAAGGGAGAGGGTCGCCGGAGACGGTGGCCCTCTCGTGTTTGGAGCCCCCAGAGATGACCGAAGAGGGGACCCTAGTTAATTGCCAGCCTCGGAGAGGGTGTGTTACGCTGCGCGACGTGAAGAGAGATTCACCACCCCATAGGACTCGCCCCTGAGGGCGCGTACGTGGACGCCATCCGAAGACTCGGGGGCGGCGTGGGAGTGTGTCAGTTCAGGGTCACGAGGAGTTCCTCAATGGTCATTTATGAGGAGGAGCACACCCAGCTCACCGAGACGTGTGAGAGGCTGGCGCGTGATGCCCTCGCGAAGGCGATCTTCATCGTCGACAAGGACGGTCAGCTGGTGACGGCTACCGGAGAGACGACGGGGATCGACACGACGGGCATGGCTTCGCTCGTGGCCGGATCGACGGCGGCGACCGGTGGCCTCGCGCAGATGCTCGGGGAGGAAGAGTTCCCGGTTCACTTCCACGAGGGCCAGCATACGCATGTCCACGTGTCGGTGATCGGCGGGGCGATGATCCTCGTGGTGATCTTCGACGATCGATCGAGCCTCGGGCTCGTGCGTCTGAGGACGAAGAGGGTCTATTCGGACATGATGGCGGTGTACGAGCGTGTGCAGGCCAGAATGAACGACGAGTCCCAAAAAATGGATCTCTTCGGTGAGATCACCGACGACGATATCGACAGCCTGTTCAACGATACGTTCTGAGAACGGGCGAACCCGAGGCGAGGTCGCCGAGGGTGTCTGAGTGGCGGCGCGCGAGCCCTGTTGTGGTGAGCGCGTCTACGGAAGAGCAAACGCATCAAGCTGGCGACGCCCCACGAGTGGGCCGAGCTGGCGAGGCCCCAAGGCGAGCGTCCAGCATGTCGTTTATCAACTACGCGCAGCGAGAGATCATCCTCAAGATCGTGTACTACGGTCCGGGTCTCTGCGGTAAGACGACGAACATCAAGTTCATCTACGGGGGCACGAACCCCGACGCGCGCGGCAAGCTCATCAGCTTGGAGACGAAGCAGGAGCGCACGCTCTTCTTCGACTTCCTGCCGCTGAGTCTCCCCGCGATCCGCGGATTCAAGACGCGCCTGCACCTCTATTCGGTGCCGGGTCAGCTCTTCTACAGTGCCAGCCGCAAGCTGATCATGAAGGGCGCCGACGGCGTGATCTTCGTGGCCGACTCACAGCGGGCGCGTAAGGAGGCCAACATCATCTCGATGGAGGACCTCAAGGAGAACCTGGCCGCGTACGGGTACGACATCAACAAGATCCCGTTCTGCATCCAGTACAACAAGCGCGACCTCCCGACGGCGATGCCGCTCGAGGAGCTGCGCGCGGACCTGAACCCGGAGGGCAAGTTCCCTGAGTTCGAGGCCTGCGCCGTCGCCCCCGATGGCCCCGGCGTCTTCGACACGCTCAAGTCCGTCGTGAAGATGATCCTGATGGAGCTCAAGAAGACGAAGTGATGCGACGCGTCCCGCTCGGGACTCGATGCGCCACATGAGGCGAGGGTCTGACCGCGGTCGGACACCTCGCCTTTTTTTCGGCCGCCGGGCTCCAGAGCTCCGGCACCACAAGGAGAGCCTGTGAGAGGCAAGCTTCGGGTCGCGTGTGGCGTGTGTCTGGTGGCGTGGGGGTGCACCGGTGGCGGGGCGATCAATGAGCCAGGCCTGACCCGGGGTGTCGCGCGTCCGGACGCGGGCGGCGTCGAGGCCCCGCCCCGCGCGCGCGTCGGCGACGTGCGCGTGATCCATGAGGTGGAGTGGCAGGACGTGTGGGGTCAGTTCCTCGTGGGCGTCGAGCCCACGGGCGCGCGCGCGCATGTGCGCCTGACCCAGGCAGGCGACTCCCCGCGCTTCGCGCTCGATACGATCTGTCTCTTATACACATCTCCGAGCCCACGAGACAGGCAGAAATCTCGT
>CAJXPN010000483.1 GCA_913058025.1 uncultured Myxococcales bacterium
GAGATTTCTGCCTGTCTCGTGGGCTCGGAGATGTGTATAAGAGACAGGGTCGGACGCGCCCGCCGGCGACGAAGACCTGGCTGACGTCGATCTCGGTGAGCGCGGGCATGCCGCGCTCGGCGATGGCGGCGAGCGTGGTGGTCAGGGACCTGGTCCCGCGTGGGTGGAGGGTGAGGGTCTCTATGCCGTCGAGCCAGCCGAAGTCCATGTGGTTGGCGAAGCCTTCGGAGGAGATGAGGTGTCTGAGGTTGGTGAGGCGGTCGGAGGCGGCGTCGAGGTGGTCGAACGGAGAGATGGAGCCGACCCAACCCGTGGTAATCGTGGTGGAGCACTCGAGGGTGTCGAGCTGGGTGAGCCAGGCGGCCTGGAAAAGGTCATGCAAGTCGGCGCGCAGGCCGTCGGGCTGGGCGTAGACGGTGCCGCGCACGCGGAGGCGCCTTAGGTTGGGCATCGCGGTCGACGCGGCGAGGAAGGCGCCGGAGCCTTCGGCGCGGGGGAAGTAGGTCAAGGACTCGAGGGCGTCGAGGTTGGTGGCCTGGGCGGCGGTCTTGAAGAGGCCCTTTGAGAACTTGTTCATGCGGCCCATATCGAGGGCTCGCAAGGAGCCAGAGAGCTCGGGGTTCTTGAAGACGTTCTTGGCCTTGGTGGCGTTGGTCTTGTGGCCATGCAGCGTGAGCGCGCCGATGAGGCGGTGCTTCGGGCTGAACTCACCGGCGAGCATCTGAGCGACCCAGTGGGTCGGGGCGACGCGGAGGTCACCGTCGATGTAGCGGCCGCCCTCGGGGGACTCCCATTGCATCATGGAGGCCCAGCGGGCGCGGCGTAGGTCGCGGGGCCACCTGATGAGCTGGCCCTGGGCATAGGCGACGGCGTCCTCGAGTTCATCAGGGTCGCAGGCGTCGATGGCGGCGACGACGGCGGCCCAGGAGTCGGGCGAGGGAGTGCCGTCGAAGGCGGCGCGGAGCTCGGCGACGACGTCGCCGAGGTCGTCGACGCCGGCGTCGCCGCCGGTCAGGTCGAGGCGGCCGTCGCGCAGGAGCGTGAGCAGGGCGTCGCCGTCGACGATCTGGAGGCCGAGCTCGCGGGCGCGCTCGGCGGCGGCCTTGGCGGGGCCGTGGCCCTCGACGAACAGGCCGACGTTCCTGGTCACCTTGGGTGCGTTCTTCCCTCCGCCAGCCTTGACCGCGTCCTCGAGGTCGTACTTGGTGCGGTGAGGAATGCGGCCGGTGATGAAGATGCGGAGGCCTTCGAGTTCGATCGCCACGTGGTGCGTCCTTTGGTGAGGGGTCTTTGACGGGATATGTTAGCGGCTACGAGGCGCTTCGTGGAGGTTGGTTTTGATCGGTGTGAAGGAGAGCGCGGGGGTGGTCGCGCTGAGCGACGCTCAGGAGGAGGCGGGTGTGCCGAGCGCGGGGGACGTCCTCCTGGATCGCGAGGCGGGCATCTTCTCTGTGTTGTATGGCAGCCAGGGTTGGTGGGACGAGCAGCCGACGACGATCCGGGCGTTTCGCGAGGCGTGGCACGAGCTGGTGGTTCGAGGACCGGGCGCGGCGGGGCCCGAGGCGCTCAGGCGCGCGTGGTCGAGGTACTGCATGGAGGTCGTCCCGAGGGGTTCGAGCGCGGGGATGACGACGCTCCAGACCCTTGGCTCTCACCTGGTGCTCACGCACGCGGGGATGGGCTCGGCGTACCTCGTACGTGGAGAGAAGGCGCGCAGGCTGACCGAGCCGCACAACATGCTGAACGCGTACCTGAAGGGGAACGGGAGCGTGGTGTCGAACGGGAGGCGGTTGATGTTCTCGGACGGGATGTTCATGCAGGGTCGCTTCGACCACGTCGAGGCGACGAAGGCGGGGCCGGGCGGCTTGCGCTTCTGGTCGGATCAGCTCCTGCTGACGCCCAAGCCGGGAGATACGTTCGTGTTGGTGACGCCCAAGGTCATGCGGGGAAGGCACGGGGCGAGGTTGTCGAAGCGCAGGCTCGGCGCGCTCGCGATCGAGCCTGGCCGGACGCTCGAGGGTCATGAGGCCTTCGACCGAGGCGTGGTGTTGGTGGAGTTCTGAGGGGTCAGGACGCGGCGCGGCGCTCGAGGACGAAGGAGGCTTCCCAGGCGCGCTCGGCGGGGAGGCCGAACTCTTCGAGGCGAGGGATGATGACCTCATGGACGGTGTCGAAGAAGAGTGCGCGGGCGTCGGAGCCGTCACAGACGCCGTAGGATTCGGCGAGTTCGGAGGGAGAGGAGGACTCGGGGAGGTGGGCGAGCTCGTGGACGCGCAGGTGGCAGAACGCGGTGGCGAGGTAGTCGCCGAGGCGAGCGCAGAGGGCCTCGTCGAGGTCGTCGCGGTGGTCCTCGAGGAGGAGCCAGCCGAGGCGCGCGTGCTGGACCTCGTCGGCGAGGATGTCGGCGAGGATGGTCTGGAGGGCGGGGGGGCCGGCGCGCAGCTTCTCGGCGCCGATGAGCGCGACGGCGACGGTCTCGCTGAGGCAGGAGATGGAGAGGACGTTGCGGAGCAGGGCCTCGAGCGGGGTCGCGTCGGGGTGCGTGGCGACGGAGTCGAGGTCACCGTAGTGGACGAGGGCCTCGCCGCCGAGCGCGTGCACGACGGCGGCGCAGAGGCGACCGTGCGTGAGCTCCTCGGAGATCATGCCTGCGACGGCGGAGAGGCGCGCGGCGGGTGAGCCGGCGGCCATCATCTGGCCGAGGAGGGCGGCGAAGACGCGGGCGGAGACGTGCTCGTTGAGCATGCGGCCCTGCCAGGTCAGGCGGATGGCGCCGCGCTCGGGCTCCGAGAGCAGGTCGAGCTCGGGGAGGTCGAGGGCGATGGCGGCGGCCTCGGCGGTGAGGTCGAGGGTGGGCATGTCAGGCGGCCTCGCGGTGGGAGAGGAGCTCGTCGAGCGTGAGGCCGGCCCACGCGGGGGGAGCGGGCGGCCCCCAGGGCGTGCAGCCTGCGGTCATGGCCTCCTCCATGGTGCGCTCGTCGTAGAAGCGCCGGCAGCAGGTCGGATCGCCGCCGAACTCGCCGATGTTGGCGCACGAGAGGCAGGGGCTCTCGGGGGTGGGCTCGTTGCAGAGGTTGCAGCCCTCGGGTTTCAGGTCGTAGGCGAAGCAGCAGTCACGGTCGACGACGCCGGAGTCGCTGGCGCAGCTCTCGGGGGCGGACGCCAGGCCGGAGTTCGTGGCCGTGGCCTCGGTCGAGTCGGCCGAGTCGTTGGCGGGGACCTCGACCTCGGTGGGCTCGTTGGTGTCGACGTTGGTGTCGGGCGTGGGCTGGGGAGCCGAGCACGCGGCGGTCATGAGCGCGGCGCCGATCGCGGGCGCGAGGCCCGTGTGGGCGCGGCCGGTGACGGCGAGCGCGGCGCGCAAGGCTTTGCGATGGATCTCGTCTCGCTGAGACATGGGTGCGACCTCGGAGGGAAGTAGGTGTGTTGGGTGAGAGTGTGTCGCGAAGACCTCCAGGGGTGCAAGCGCGTTTAACTCACGTGAAGCCACGCGTTGACGAGGCGGCGGCGGGTTGCTCTAACGGAGCGACACGCAACGAGTACGACGAGGAGTGAACCGTGACGGTACGAGAGGGAGAGCTCTACGAGGGGCGTTACCGTGTGCTGCGCGCGCTGGGTGAGGGGGGATTCGGGCAGACGTTCGTGGCGCGCGACGAGGAGCGCGGCGAGGACGTGGTGCTCAAGACGCTTCGCATGGACCGCGCCGAAGACTGGAAGTCGATCGAGCTCTTCGAGCGCGAGGCGAAGATGCTCGAGCGCCTGGAGCACCCTGGCATCCCGTCATACCTGGACTGGTTCGAGGCCGGCGAGGACGCGTGGTGCCTGGTTCAGCGGCTGGCGCCTGGCGAGACGCTGGCCAAGCTCGTGGCCTCGGGGTGGTCGCCGACCGAAGAGGAGGCCGTCGAGTTGGCGCGAAGCGCGCTCGATATCCTGGTGTACTTGCAGGAGCGCCACCCGCCGATCGTGCACCGGGACATCAAGCCCGAGAACGTGTTGCTCGATGTAGAGGGGGGTGTGTCGCTGGTGGACTTCGGCTCGGTGAAGAGCTCGGCGAAGGGTTCCAGGGGTTCGACCGTGGCAGGGACGTTCGGCTACATGGCGCCCGAGCAGCTTCGGGGCGTGGCCAACGAGCAGACCGACCTCTTCGGTTTGGGCTCCACGCTGCTCTTCGTGATGACGGGGCAGGAGCCCGAGGATCTGCCCACGTCGCGCCTCAAGATCGACACCGCGCAGGCCATCCCGAGGGCCTCGGCCAAGCTCAGGGCCTGGTTCGACCGCATGATCGACCCGATCGACGAGGAGCGCTTCGAGGACGCCGCCCGGGCGCTCGAGGCGTTGTACGGGGAGGTCGAGGAGGCCGCGCGGGTCGCGGCGCCGCCGGCGCCCGTGGAGGTCGATCCGGTGTCGTACGATCCTGTGCCTGACGAGGAGCTGCCTGCGCGCAGCGAGCGCCATGAGGAGCTCGAGGTGTTGGGGAGGTCGAGGCGTAGGTGGATGATCGCGTGGGCGGCGGTGTTGCTGGCGGGGCTGCTGATGCACGGTTTCGGGATCAACGACGGGCTCACGGGCTGGATCGACAACACGATCATGGCCTTCATCGGCGCGGGGGCGTTGATGCCAGTGGGTCTGCTGGGGTTTATCTCGGCGGGGGCG
>CAJXPN010000484.1 GCA_913058025.1 uncultured Myxococcales bacterium
GACCACGATCCCCAGCGCGATGATGAACGCGAACAGTGAGATCATGTTGATGGACACGCCCGTCGCGGACAGCGCCCACATCGAGCCGAGGAACGAGATCGGGATGCCCAGCGTCACCCAGAACGCCAGCCGCGCCTCGAGGAACAGGCCGAGCACCAGCAGCACGAGCAGCAAGCCCGCGGCCGCGTTGCGCGTGAGCAGGTCGATGCGCGCGCGGAACTCCTGGGACTCGTCGTCCCAGATCGACATCGAGATCCCGGGCGGGAGCGACTCCCCGTGCTCGTCTGCCCACCCACGCACCTGCTCCGAGATCTCGATGGGGCGCTGCTCGCCCACGCGGTAGACGTCCAGCCTGACCGCTCGCTCGCCTTCGTAGTACGCCTCGCGGGCGGTCTCGGCGTACTCGTCGCGGACGTCGGCGACGTCGCCGAGCCGGACGGTCCCGCCCGACTCGGACACGAGCAGGGGCACCTTGCGAAGCTCGGCGGCGGTCTCGCCGCGGCTCGACACGCGCATGAGCACGCGACCTCTGGCCGTGTCGAGCTGCCCCGCGGGCAGCTCGACCGAGGCCGCGCCCAGCGTCTGCGCCACGAGCTGCGGCGTGAGGCCATAGCGAGAGGCCGTGATCCTGTCGAGGTCCACGTGCACCACCGACGCGCGCCTCGCGCTCACCTCCACGACCGTGACGCCCGCCTCCCCGAGCAGGCCGTCTCGCGCCCAGTCCGCCACGCCGTAGAGCGCGCGCTCTGGCACGTCGCCGTGGATCATCAGGCTGATGACCTCCTGGCGGTTTCGCATCACCTGGAGCCGGGGTCGCTCGATCCCGGACGGGAGCGTCGACCTCTCGACCGCGCCCTCGACCTCGTCGAGGACCTCCCTGGCGTCGGCGCCCTCGAGCACCTCGACCATCATCCAGGAGTAGCCCTCGCCGGTCCAAGACTGGACCGACTTGATCGAATCCAGCCCTCGCACCGCCTCCTCGATCGGTCGGGTCACGCCCTCCTCGACCGCGTCGGGTGAGGCGCCGGGGTACGCCGTCGAGACCGAGATCCGGTCGAGGTCGACCTCGGGGTAGACCTCGCGCTTGATCGTCGAACCCAGGATCGCGCCGCCCAGGAGCAGCACCCACATCAGCAGGTTCGCCGCCACCGGGTTGCGCGCCATCCACGCGATCGGGCCGCTGCGATCCGCGCGATCGAGGCGATCAGTCATCACCAGCCTCCCCGATCACGCGCAACTTCGCGCCCGGAGCGGGCGCCGCGAGCGGGCTCGTCACAAGCCTTCGGCCTGGCTCGAGCCCCGTCACGATCACGTCCGCTCCTCGCCTCCACTCCACCGTCACGTCCACGCGCTCGAGCCTGTCCTCGTCGTCCACGACGTACACGAAGGAGTCCTCGTAGAGCGCGCCGCGTGGTACCGCCGCGCCGCGCGCGGGCTTCTTCGACTCGAGCAGGACGGCGACCCGCGCGCCGAGCAACAGCTCGGGGCCGGCGCCGTCGAGAGGGCCCGCGACCTCGAACAGCGCGCGCGCCATCCGCGTGGCCTGGTCGACTTCACCCACGAGCCTGAGCAGCGTGGCCGGCCGCGGGACGCTGCTCGCCTGCATGACCACCGCGCTCGAGGCGCCGTCGCTGACCAAACCCAACTTGTCCAGCGGCACCGACGCCTCGACCCAGTACGCGTCCGTGGCCACGAGCTCGATGAGCGGCGCGCCCGGTGAGACGCGCTGCCCCTTCGTCGCCAGCGCGCTCCGGACCATCGCGTCGAACGGCGCGCGGACCGAGGCGCGGGAGAGGTCGAGCTTGGCGCTCTTGAGGTCCACGGCGGCGCGCGCGCGCTCGAGCTCCGCGAGCTTGAGCTGGGGCGTACGCAGCGCGAGCTCGGACGGGCGCTCAGGCCTGTCGGGCTCAGGGAACGTCGCGGCGTAGGCGTCCCACTCGCGCTCGGCGGAGCGGCGCTGACCGCGCTCGAGCGCCTCGCGCTGCTCCGCCTGGGCGACCGCGTTCTCGGCGCGCTCGACCGCGATCGAGAGCTCGGCGCGGTCCAGCTTGAACAACGTGTCGCCCTTCTCCACCCGCGCGCCCGGCCCGAGCCCCTCGCGCGCCCACCGGACGTCCGCGGACACCGGCGAGGTCAGCGTGACCGCCCTCGACGGCATCACGAGCCCTGGCGCCTCGAGCTGCCTCGGGTGCTCACGCACCTCCACGCGCGCCACGCGCACCGACTGCACGAACACCTCGGGGTCGCGCTCCTTGGCCGTGGGCTTCCTCGAGACGAGCGCCGCCGTTCCCGCGCCACAGAGCGCGAGGATGAGGATCGGCACGACGATTCTCGCCAGCCAGCCCGTTGATTTCTCAGCCAATGGTCACACTCGATTTGAAGTCACTCGTTGCTCTGCCCCGCCCTACAGCTCGACCGGCCGCGCCCGGGAGGGCCCTGCCAGTCGGCGTCGTCGACGGTGATGTCCCAGTGCGCCTGTATCCCCGAGCCCTCTCGGGGAACCCAGTCCGGGATGTGCATCATCCACGCGTCGGTGGGTGAGCCGTACATGTAGAGGCTGCTGGTCCCGTCCGCGTCCTCGACCACGCCGTAGGGCGCCTTGTCGGGCCGACGGACCACCGACCAGACCCACCCTGCCAGGAACTCCTCGACGATGCCCTCGGAGACCTCGAACTCCTCGCCCAGGCGAGCGTACAGCGGCTGGACGCCCTCGAGCGCCCAGAGGACAAGGTCGGCCAGGCACACGCTCCCGCTGGAGGTGTCACGCAAGATATCGAGCACGTAGCCGACGTGCTCGTCGAAGCGCTCGCCGCCCTGATGCTTGAGCAGCATGTACACGAGCTCGTCGACGCGACCATGCTGCTCGCGGACCTGCGCCGCCAGGCTCCTGAGGTCACCGAAGTCCATCCTCGCTCCTCACATCATCCGTTGCGTCGGGGGAGGCGCGCGGCGATCGCGCTCGCGGCCGCCTCGACCTGTTCCCACTTGAGCCGCGCGCCGCGCGGCGAGCCGCCGACGGCCTCGCGGCCACCCCAGCCCGAAGGCTCGAGCTCGTCGAGCACGTTCTTCAGGCCACCCTCTCCAAGGAGCTCCTCGGCGACCCGAACGTTCGGGCAGCCGACGGTCACGTTGCCGTACTTCTCACTGTAGGAGAGGACGACCGGGTGGCGCCACCCCGACGGGCTCGACGCCTCGCCGGATTCGACCTCCCTCCCATACCATTCGGAGAACCCGAACACACGCGATCCACGGATCACGAGCACCCCGCCGAGCTCCTGCCCGCGCTCGCGCAGGTCCTCGAGCGCGGCGTCCCTGCGGGCCGCCTCCGACTCGTGCGCCACCCGGAGGTACGGCCCGATCCGACGCTCGCTCGCCGACGTCAGCGTCCGCCACATCGAGACCCCGGCG
Source organism: uncultured Myxococcales bacterium (assembly GCA_913058025.1). Taxonomy (GTDB): domain Bacteria; phylum Myxococcota_A; class Bradymonadia; order Bradymonadales; family Bradymonadaceae; genus CAJXPN01. Next base: position 3,409 of record CAJXPN010000484.1, read on the forward strand.
CACGCGGAGATGTGGTCCCTCCCCGTCCCCACCAGGGACTCCCACAGCAGCGCCACGTCGCCCGACGGCATCGCCGAGACGTCGCGCCCGATCGGGTCCGTGTCGATGATCGCGATCGTCTCGGCGAGTGGGGAGAGGTCCGCGCTCAGCCTCTCGATGACGTCGGCGGGGCGCCCCTCGAGCTCGGCCGCGCGCGATGGGTGCGGCAGGATCCCGGCGATCGCGGCGGCCGCGAACGTCGCGTCGGCGTCGGCGCCGCCCGCGATCACGAACCTCGGGTCGTCCCGGCGGACGCCGAAGAAGTCGCGGTACGCCCGGATCGACACCGCCTCCAGGTGCGACAGCTTCCCGTGGTGGTCCATCACGAGCTCATCGACCACGCTCTCACCGTCCACGCTGCACTCGACCGGGCACCAGCCCTGGGCCACGTACGCTCGGATCTCGTCGATGTCGTTGGACACGATGACGTCTACTTCTGGCCTCTTCATCTCTTCACCTCCAGCGGTCGGCGTTCCCGACGACCCGCGACGAAGGCGCGCCGCTCCATTGCGGTGGCCCATACGCACCCCACAGGGTGCCAAAAGAGAATCGTAAACACGAGGGTGGCCCTCCCGAAGCGCTCGTTTTCCGATCGACCCTCAACCGGCGAGTCCCACGCAGCGGACGTTTTCGAGGGTCGAAACGGGGACGAGACGCCCCCAAACGCTCCCCAAGCCCGTCTACGCCCTCCCAGCCGCTCCCGCCTATTTACCTACGGGCGTCGACCTCCGGCCACAGAACGGCCCTGAGGGCCCACAGGAGCCTCGCGCGGAGTCGTGGCGTGATCATGGAAAAGGGGAAAAATGAACCTCATGCCTTGCCTGAGTGATTCACCTCCCTACATATAGATAGGCAAAGCCGCACAGGCACACCGGCCTTCGAACTCGTTCCACACGGCGCTCTTGAGACAAGCGCGTCGCATACCTTCATCCAACGCGAGAACCGCACATGCACACAGCCGCTCGTAGACATCCGCAGGACCACTTGGCGGAGGGACGTTCACCGCGCTTTCGGCAGCCACCGGCGGCCGCGTTTCCCGAGAGACGCTGACATGAACGTTCCCATTGATGGGCGGACGCGGGTCTCGAAACTCGCGCTCACCGTCTGCTTCACCTTGTTCACGGGCGTAGGTTGCGCGACCTCGCAAGCTCTGTCTCTTATACACATCTGACGCTGCCGACGATCTACTCCGTGTAGATCTCGG
>CAJXPN010000485.1 GCA_913058025.1 uncultured Myxococcales bacterium
GCCCAGTACGTCGGGAGCATCACCGCGAGCACGATGCTCCCGAGCACCATCGGCGTGATGGTGTCCTCGCGCGCGTAGAACCCACGCACCGCGAGCGATTGCGTCGCCCAGGCGGGCAGGCCCACGCAGAACGCGAGCAGCAGGGTCGAGGTCGTCGCGGCAGCCTCCGGCCCGAACGCGCCGCGGCGGAACACCGCCCATACGAGCGGCTCTCCCACCGCAGCCAGCCCCAGCGCGCCGACCACCGAGAGGAACGCCACGCGCTCCAGACTCGTCGCGAGCATCTCGCCCATCTCGCGCTCGTCGCCTTGATGGAAGAGCCGGGTGAGGAACGGCAGCGCGGCCTGGCCGGCGGCCTGACCGATCACCGCGAAGAGCACCATCATCAGCTTGCGCGAGTGGTTCAGCGTCGTGATCGTCCCCTCGGGGTGCGCCGCGCCGAAGAACCTCAGCAGCCACTCGTCCACGGTCACCAGCGTCGCGCCGAGCATGAGCGGTAGCGTCAGGAGCACGAAACGGATGAACCCGGGGTCCCGGGGCGCGAACCGTGGAGTGAACCGCAGGCGCCCCCTCGAGGCCCACAGCGCGAGACCCAGCGGCCCCAGCGCCGCGCCCGCGAGCGCGCCCACGGCGAAGCCGGTGATCCCCATCCAGGGCTCGAGCAGCACCCCGCCCAGGATGATGCAGCCGTTGTAGACCAGCGGCGCGAGCGCCGACGGCCAGAAGATCTCACGCGTGAACAGCGTCGCGTTGATCAACCCCGCCAGATAGAAGAAGAGCTGCGCGGGCAGCACGATCCTCGTCATGAGGATCGTGAGGTCGCGCAGCTCCGGCGTCTGCTCGCCGCGCAGCAGCATCGGCACGAGCCAGGGGGCGGCGAATTCGGCCGCGATCGTCCCGAAGACGAGCGCCGCGCCCATCGTCGTGGCGACCGTGGAGAACAGCTTCCAGCCGCCCTCCTCGTCGCCCCTGTTGATGTAGCTGGAGAACAACGGGATGAACGTGATCGAGAGCGTGCCACCCGCGAGGAAGTAGTTCATGAGCTCAGGGAGCGTGAACGCCGCGTAGTACGCGTCGGTCTGCCCCGTGGCGCCGTGTTGTGTGGAGATGATGACCTCGCGACCGAAGCCGAGCAGCCTGCTCAGCAGGGTGCTCACGGCCAGGATCAACGCCGCGATGCCGAGGCGTTTGCCGGCGCTCGGGTCGCGAGAGGTCGTTGAGTCGGGGGCGGAGGGGCTGTCTTCCATGGCCTCGTCTGTCGACACAGAGCGCGTAAGGCGGCGCGACCATCCATGGTCGGCTCCGCCTCACAGGGTGTCACAACGTGGTCGGAGTGGAAGTTATTCAGCGGCGCGGACCTCACGCACCGGCGCGAGGAAGACGTCGGCGAGCCCGCCGAGGAGGTCGCGCAGCCCCGGCGCGGCGGCGAGCGCGGGCGCCCCGAGGGCGGCGTCGCAGCGGCGGTCGATCTCGGCGAAGGCGGCGTCGACGGCTCCGGTGGACTCGAAGAGCGCGATCGCGTCGGAGACGTGCTCGGGTGTGAGCTCCTCGCGGGGCGCCTCGAGCAGCGCGCGCAGCCACGCCGCGCGCTCGGGCGAGGCGTGGGTGAGCGCGTGGACCACGAGCATCGAGATCTTGCCCTCGCCAAGGTCCGAGCCCGACTGGCCGCGGCCCTTGTCGCCGAAGAGGTCGAGCAGGTCGTCCTGGATCTGGAAGACCACGCCGAGGTGTCGAGAGGCCTCGGCGAGCGCGTCGAGGATGGCGTCGTCGGCGCCACAGATCTCGGCTGCGCCCGAGATCGGCAGCGAGAACAGGCCGCTCGTCTTGCCCTCGACCATTCGGATGTAGTCCTCGGGTGAGGGGTCGCCGAGCTCCTTGAGCAGGAACTCGCGCTCCTGGCCGTCGATCACGCGCAGGGTCTCCTTGAGCACGCGGTTCGACGCCCTGTGGCGGGTCTCGACGGGCGCGTCGAGCGCGTCGACGAGCATGAGCGTGTAGTAGAGCATGGCGTCGCCGAGGTTGATCGCGCGGGCCTCTCCGTACTTGACCCATATGGTGGGCTGGTCACGGCGGATGGTGTCGCCGTCCTGGAGGTCGTCGTGCACGAGCGTGGCGTTGTGCAGGAGCTCGCACGCTGCGCCGAAGGGGACGAGGTCGCGCGCGGGCCGCCCGAGGGACTCCGCCACGGCGAGCGGGAGCAGCGCGCGCAGACGCTTCCCGCCGGTGCTCATGTGGTAGGACGTCATCTCGGGGAGAGAGCTGCCCGCAGGCGCGCCCTCGACGACGATCTCCTCGATCAGCCCGAGGATGGCGGGCAGGTGCTCCGCGCCCAACTGCTCGAGCGTGCGCTTCACGTCATGGGTGTTCTCGGTCATCGCGTCCTCTCGTCGGTCCGTTCGTGGGCGCCGCGGCCACCGCCAAAGGCGGTGGGGTCGGGCGAGTGTTCGATACTGTGATGCAGGGTGGGTGCGTTTCGCAACGAAGCAGGGCGCAGGCCTCGATTTGAGGTGGCGCTGCGCCTCGCTTCGGATGCGCCGAGCGCGCGTGGTGTGGTCAGCGGATGACCACGGGGAAGGGGCGAGACAGGCGCGCGCCGTAGCCGATGTGGTTGGGGACGCCATCCCCGAGGCGGCCGCCGAAGGGGTTGCCCCAGCAGTAGGCGACCTGTTGGTCGGAGATGGCGCAGGTGTGGGCGCTGCCTGCGTCGATCGACGAGAAGGAGATGCCGCCGCTGACGGGCTGCGGGGAGCCCTGGGAGAAGGTGTTGTTCGAGCCGTCGCCGCGCTGGTTGGCGTCGTTGGCGCCCCAACAGAGCGCGGCGCCGGAGCCGGTGAGCGCGCAGCTGTGGCTCGAGCCGAGCGTGACGGAGGTGAACGTCTCGGCGGAGTCGACGCGCTGAGGCGTGCGCAGCGCGTCGCACTGGTTGCCGTCGCTGGGCGCGCCGTCGGTGCCGATGAAGCCGGGGCCGAGCTGGCCGTCGGCGTTGCAGCCCCAGCAGTAGATCTCACCGCCGTTGGTCACGCCACAGGTGTGCGTGGGGCCGGCGGCGATGGAGACGAACCGCTGGGTGGTGTCGACGGCGGTGGGGGTGGCCTGGTCCAGGTCCGAGCTGGTGCCGAGCTGGCCCTCCGAGTTGTCACCCCAGCAGTAGGCGGCGCCGTCGGAGGACGCGATCGCGCAGGTGTGCTCGCCGCCTGCGGCGACGTCGCTGAAGGCGACGCCGCCGAAGACCGCGCGTGGCACGTTCGTGTCCACTGGAGGCGCGACCGGGTTCGTGCCGACCTGCCCCTGTGATCCGTTGCCCCAGCAGAAGGCGTCGCCGGCGGCGTTGAGCGCGCAGGTGTGCGAGCCGCCCGCCGAGATCGTGGTGAAGGTCTCACTGGTGTCTACGAGTGAGGGGCTCTCGCACTGTGAGGGCTGAGAGCACTCGCCGCCGATGGAGATGCGGCCGTTGCCGATCTGGCCGGAGTCGTTCCAGCCCCAGCAGTAGGCGTCGCCGCCGCTGGTGAGGCCGCAGACGTGGATGCTGCGTCCGGTGAAGGTGGTGAAGTCGAGGTTGGCGTCGACGAACGAGCCGGTGGTCTGGTTGGACGAGGAGGCGCTTCCGTTGCCGAGCACGCCGCGCAGGTCACGGCCCCAGCAGTAGTCGACGCCGTTGGTGTCGGTGCCGCACGAGCTCGTGCCCGCGGCCTCGATGCGCTCGAAGGTGATCGCGACGACGACCTCGGCCACGGCGGCCTTGCCCTCGATCGTCGCGGTGATCTCGGCGCGCCCCTGGCCCACGGCGGTGACGAGGCCAGTGTTCGGATCGACGGTGGCGACGGAGGCGTCGTCGGTGGACCACGTCGTGACTCTGCCCGTCAGCGTGTTGCCGTCCGAGTCGAGCGCGCTCGCGGTGAGCTGCTGCGTGTTCGTGGGGAAGAGGACGATGACGTTGGGGTCCACGACCACGCGGTCGACGGGCCTGGGGGTCACGGTGAGTGTCGCGGTGCCCGTGACGCCCTCGCTCGTGGCGAGCACGTCGACGGCGCCCGGCGCGACGGCGGTCACCACTCCGAGCTGCGTGACGGTCGCGAGGGTCGGGTCGGAGGTGGACCACATGAGCTGGCGGTTCGTGAGCTGGATGTCCTGCGCGTCGAGGACGCGCGCGGTGAAGCTGACCTGATCGCCTTCGACGGCCGTGGCCAGCGCGGGGGAGACCTCGACGTCGTCGACGCCCGCGAGCACCGTGATCGTGGCCGTGGCCATGACGCCCTCCGAGGACGCGATGACGTCGGCCACGCCCTGGGACTGGCCGGTGATGAGCCCGGAGGCGGAGTCGACCGTGACGACGGTGAGGTCGTCGCTGGTCCATGACACGACGCGCCCGGAGAGCTCGACCCCCTGGGAGTCGAAGGCGCGCGCAGACAACGTGCTCTGTCCGCCCTCACCGATCGTGATTGTGGTGGGCGTGATCTGGAGGTCGGACACGGGCCTGGGCGTCACGCGGACGGACACGGTGTCGGTGAAGCCGTCGAGCTCGGCTGTGAGCGTGGCGACCCCGGCGGACTTGCCGGTGATGATCCCGGCTGCGTTGACCTCGGCGACGTTGGTGCTGTCTCTTATACACATCTGACGCTGCCGACGATCTACTCTGTGTAGA
>CAJXPN010000486.1 GCA_913058025.1 uncultured Myxococcales bacterium
CGAGATTTCTGCCTGTCTCGTGGGCTCGGAGATGTGTATAAGAGACAGGGATACGACCTGCGACGGGGACTGCGTGGCGGTGCTCGGGCTCTCCTGCGACGACTTCACCCAGGCCTACATCAAGGGCAGCCACCCCACCTCCAACGACACGTTCGGCGCCTCCGTCGACCTCGACGGCGACACGCTCGTCGTGGGCGTCCCTGGCGAAGACTCGAGCGCCACGGGCGTCGGCGGCGACGCCTCCAACAACACCGTCCCTGCAACCTCGAACTCGGGCGCGGTATTCGTGTTCGTGAGGAGCGGCACCACGTGGACGCAGCAGGCCTACCTCAAGGCCTCCAACACCGACGCCAACGACCGCTTCGGCGAGAGCGTGGCCATCGACGGGGACACCGTCGTCGTCGGCGCGACGGGCGAAGACTCCAACGCCACGGGCATCGACGGAGACGAGACGGACGAGTCGTCGAACGGCTCGGGAGCCGCCTACGTCTTCGAGCGTACCGGCGGCGTCTGGGCTCAGTCGGCCTACATCAAGGGCCCCGGCAGCGACCCGGGAGATGCGTTCGGCAAGGACGTCGCCATCGACGGAGACCTCATCGCCGTCTCCGCGACCGGCGAAGCCTCCCGCGCCACCGGCGTCGACGGAGACGCCTCCAACAACGATTCCAACCTCTCGGGGGCCGTCTTCCTGTTCTCACGATCACTCAACACATGGACGCCAGCCGCCTACCTCAAGGCCTCCAACACCGGCGCGGGCGATGGCTTCGGGACCTCCGTCGCCGTCAGTGGGAACACCGTCGCCGTTGGCGCCATCCTCGAGGATGGCGGCGGCTCGAACGCGGGGGCGGTCTACATCTTCACGCGCACCTTCAACGGCTGGGAAGAGCAAGCCTACCTCAATGCATCCAACTCGGGGGCGAACGACCAGTTCGGCGTCGACGTCGCGCTCGACGCCGACACGCTCGTCGTGGGCGCGTGGGGCGAGTCCAGCGACGGCTCCTCACCGACCGACGACTCCGCGCCCAGGTCTGGCGCGGCTTACGTGTTCACGCGCGCCGTCACCACCTGGTCACAGGCCGCCTACCTCAAGGCCTCGAACGCCGATGAAGACGACGAGTTCGGCAGGTCGGTCTCGGTCGACTCCGGACGCATCGCAGTCGGCGCCGTCGGCGAGGACTGCCTGGGCCATGGCCTGGGCGGCAACCCACTGGACAACAGCACCCCCCCTGACGCCGGCGCCGTCTACCTCTTAGCGCTTCTGCCCGACGGCTCGTGGAGTGAGCTGGCCTACATCAAGGCCTCAAACACCGACGGCCGCGACGAGTTCGGCGCCGCCGTGAGCCTGAGCGGCGACACGCTCGCCGCGGGCGCCCCCCTCGAAGACTCCAACGCCAGCGGCGTCGACGGCGATCAGTCCATCAACTCTGGCTCCGGGTTCGGATCTGGAGCCGTCTACATCCGCAAGATCGCCCCCTGACCTCTCGGCGCGACCGCGCCGTCCATGTCACACCAGCTGGTGTGACATGGACGGCGCGGTCGCTGACGCCGATGTCAGGCGGCCGCCTCCCACCCTCACCGTCTCATGCGGCCGCGCGAACCTGGCACACACGCTGCACTGCTCCCGAGGAACCACAACCACCCTCAAGGGAGCACCACCCATCATGGTCACGTCGCACCGCTTTGCCTACGTCGCACTCTCCTCCATCACCGCCGCGTTCGCCCTCTCTGCCTGTGGAGACAGCTCCTACGCAGAAAGCGAATACCTGGGCGCTCCGCCCGACGACTACCAGCAGGGTGAGGTCTACGACGAGGTCGTCGAGAACGACTTCGTCTCCGCCGACGAGGAGAACGTCTCGACGTTCTCCATCGACGTCGACAACGCCTCGTACACGCTCATGCGGCGCGACATCCAGAACGGCACCCTGCCCGCGCCCGCTGGCGTGCGCCCCGAGGAGTACATCAACTTCTTCGACTACGGGTACGCGCCCCCCACCCAGGACCCGTTCTCCATCAACCTCGAGGGCGCGCCCAGCGCGTTCGGCGAGGGGCTGCACATCCTGCGCGTCGGGCTCCAGGGCATCCAGGTGCCAAACGACAAGATGAAGCCGACCAACCTCGTCTTCCTTATCGACACGTCGGGCTCGATGAGCGGCGACCTCAAGCTCCCGCTCGTCCAGAAGTCGCTACACACGCTCGTCGACAACCTGCGCCCCGACGACACCATCGGCATCGTGACCTACGCCGGCTCCGCGGGCACCGTCCTCGAGCCGACCGCCGTGCGCGACAAGCAGAAGATCTGCGACGCCGTCGACCGCCTGACCTCGGGCGGCTCCACAGCCGGCGAGGCCGGGATCACCGAGGCGTACCGCCTCGCCGAGACCGCCAAGAAGCAGGGCGGCAACAACCGCGTCATCATCCTGACCGACGGCGACTTCAACGTCGGCCGCACCGGCGAGGAGCTCTTCACGCTCGTGGACACCTACCGCGCCAAGGAGATCAGCCTGACCTCGGTGGGCTACGGCCTTGGCAACTACAACGACTACACCATGGAGAACCTGGCCAAGCGCGGGAACGGCAACTACTTCTACGTCGACTCCCTCCAGGAGGCCTCGCGCGTCTTCGGCACCGAGCTCTCCTCGACGCTCGAGGTCATCGCCTCGGACGTCAAGATCCAGCTCGAGTTCAACCCCGAGGCCGTCGCCCGCTTCCGCCTGCTCGGCTACGAGAACAGGCTCCTGAACGAGGAGGACTTCGACGACGACGCCGTCGACGCCGGAGAGCTCGGGCCCGGCCACACCGTCACCGCGCTCTACGAGGTCGAGCTGACCGAGGAGGCCGACTCCGACGCCTCGCTCGTCGACGTCCGCCTGCGCTACAAGTCCCAGTACGGCGCCGACAGCGAGCTCCTCGAGCGCGCGATCAAGGTCGCCGAGCTGCGCGCCTCCTTCGAAGACGCCTCCGACGGCCTCCGCTTCTCCGCCGCCGTCGCCGAGTACGCCGAGATCCTGCGGGAGTCGGCCCACTCGACCGGCGAGCGCTTCGACGACATCCTCGCGATCATCTCGGGCGCGGGCAGCCTGCCCGAGGCGGACAAGCGCGGCGAGCTCGTCGACCTCGTCGAGAAGGCCAAGGCCATGAAGTGACCTCGGGCCAGGCGGCCAGCCCCCTTCCTGGCGTTGACGCACCACCCCCACTGGCTGACACTCGACTGGGTCATCGACAACTCGGGGTCGATGTGTCAGGAGCAGCTCGCCGTCCAGCGCGGCTTCCGCAGCATGCTCACGCCACTGCTCGACGCGGGCGTCGACCTCCACGTCGCGATCACCACGACCCACGCCCCCGGCAGCGACGCCACCTACAACCAGGAGCCCGTCGCCATCGAGGGCCACATCCAGCCCACCCCCCAGCCGCTGCCTGGCTTCGACAACGTCTGCCTGGGCAACTACGACGCGGTCGCCCGCGAGTACACCGACCTCCAGCCTCTACGCGACGCGCTCGAGGTCGCGGTGGAGTGCATGGCCGCGCCCGACCCCACGCTGCTCGACGTCACAGACGCTCAACTCAACTGCGCGCTCCCCGACAGCCAGCGCCCCGGCTGCGTCGGCGGCGCCGACCGCGACATGGTCTACACCATCTCCGACGTCTTCCCGCTCGCCTCGCAGTACCGCGCGATCCCGAAGGTCTTGCGATCGGCCGACTACGCCGACGCGAGCGGCGAGGTCGAGAACTTCCAGGAGTTCGGTGAGATGTGCACCGGAGACCTCTCCGCTGCGCTCGATCGGCGAGCAGCTCGCGGGGCTCTCGAAGCCCTGACGGGGTGACCGGCTCACCGCATCCCGTGGCGCTCTAGCATCCGATACAGCGTCGAACGCGCCACCCCGAGCCGGCGGGCCGCCTCGCTCATGTTCCCCCCAGACGCCTCGATCGCCTCCTCGAGCGCCCGCGCCTCCGCGCGGTCGAGGAGGCCCCCCGACCTCCCGGACGCCGGATACACGCGCGCGAACACCTCGTCTGGCAGGACGTCCGTCTCGATTGTGGGCGCGTCGCCCCCGAGCACCAGCGCCACGTGCAGCGCGTTCCTGAGCTCCCTCACGTTCCCTGGCCACGCGTACCCGCTCACCGCGCCCGCGATCTCCTTGCTCAACCTCGGCGCCGCGGCGCGCCCGAGCTCCACGCACAGCTCACGTATCAACCCTCGCGCCAGCTCCACGACGTCCTCTCGCTCACGCAGCGGGGGGATCTTCACGCACGCGCCCTTGAGTCGATAGTAGAGGTCGGCACGGAAACTCCCCTGCCTCACGAGCGTGGGCAGATCCTGGCACGTCGCCGCGATGACTCTGACGTCGGCGCGTCGCGGGTGCGCGTCACCGACCCTGTAGTAAGAGCGATCCTCGAGGAACCGCAGCAACGCCGCCTGGACCCCGGCAGACATCTCCGCGAGCTCGTCCAGGAACAACGTGCCCCCATCAGCGGCCCCCAGCTTGCCCTCCGTCCCCGCCACGCTCGCGCCCGTGAACGCACCCGGCGCGTACCCGAACAACTCCGAGCCCATGAGGTCGCCCGAGATCGCGCCGCAGTTGAGCGCCTGTCACTTATACACATCTCCGAGCCCACGAGACAGGCAGAAATCTCGTATGCCG
>CAJXPN010000487.1 GCA_913058025.1 uncultured Myxococcales bacterium
ATCTACACAGAGTAGATCGTCGGCAGCGTCAGATGTGTATAAGAGACAGTGGTACCCCCACGCACACAGCGACGAGAGCACCTCCATGGTCGCTCCGCACAGCTCGATGCTCGCCGCGGCGAACGACGGGAGCCACGGCGCGAGCAGCACGCCCGCGAGCGCGAGCGGGAACGCCAGCGCCGACACGACCGGCACCACGACCAGGTTGAGCCAGAGCCCCGCGACGGGTACCTCTCCGCCCAGCGCGAGCGCGGCGGGCGCGGTGGCCAACGAGGCGGCCAGTGAGATCCTCACGCCGAGCGCGACGCGCTCGTGGCGCGTCTGCGCTCGCCGCCCGCGCGCCGCGAGCAGGATCCCGAGCGTGGCGGACGCGCTGAGCGCGAAGCCGGGCGTGGGGATCAGGCCGGGGTCGATCGCCATGATCCCCAGCGCGGCCATCGACAGCGCGTGGAGCGGCGGGACGCGGCGCAACGTGAGCAGCCCGAGCAACACGGCCGACAGCATCATGAGCGCGCGGATCGCGCTCACGGGCGCGCCGATCGCGAGGACGTAGGTCGCCAGGCACGCCCAGGTGAAGGGCGCGCACAGGCGGGCGCTCCCGTGGCGCGAGGTGAGGACGTGGGCGTGGCCCGAGAGCGCGCGCAGCGCGAACCACAGCAGCGCCGCGAGCGCGCCGAGGTGCAAGCCGCTGATCGCGAGCACGTGCGCCGTGCCGGTGCGTGAGAAGGGGTCGCGCTGGCGCTCGGTGAGCAGCCCCTTCGCGCCCGTGGTCATCGCGAGCGCGAAGGCGACGCGCTCGGGCGAGGCGCCGGAGGAGCGCGCCGCGCGCTCCAGGGCGAGGCGTCGAGAGGCGGCGCGCCTGGAGAGCGACGTGAGGGGACCCAGGGGCGGGCTCGCGAGCAGCTCGGGCGCCTCCTTCGCGATGGCGAGCGGCCTGGATCGGCGCGGCGACCATGGGAAGGGCGGCGGCGCGGGCGCGAGGACCTCGACGCGCACGCGCGCGAGCCTCCCGGGCAGCGGCGGGAAGGACGCGGTGTCCTCTGGGACGAGGAGGTCGACCTCGCGGAGGTCGGCGTCGCGCGCGGCGGTGATCCAACCGGACGCGGTCCGCCGGGGCGGCGTCACGGCGGTGACCGTGATCGTCTGCGCGCCGGCGTGGAGCGGGAGGGGCGAGGGCGCGTGGTGAAGGAGCACCGAGAGGAGCGCGGCGGCGATCCCGAGCGCGACGGAGCAGAGCGGCAAGGAGATCCGCCGCGCGAGCGGCGCGACGATCGCCAACACGATCGCGAGCGGCGCGCAGGTGAGCGCGACGTCCGGGAGGATGTGTAAGGCGACGCAGGACACGATCGCGCACGCGGCGGTGAGGGGCAGCGCTCTGGCGCGAGCGTCCGGGTCTGGTGTGGTAGGCAAGGGGCACCTCCGTGCGTCGCGAGATCGGGTCCGGCGCCCCAGAGTTGTCGTCTTGAGGAGGTCGTGTGTTGCGTGAAATCGACCGTTGGTAGGGGAGGTCGTTGATGATTCACAGTTTTCCCACAGGCGCTCGATGTGATGTCTTCGTGGGTGGGGCGTGGGGGTGTAACTAATTTGATCGTAGGGCCGGGAAATGGCTTGCACACATGCTCAAAGTATGACAAACCACCGCGGCCCCGGGCTGGACGCGGGTGTGAAACGCATACGAGACAACCTGGGTGGTTTGTGGAAAACCCGATGTGGGTTGTGGGAAACTCTGCGCCACGCGGGGTGCCGCCACGCTTGTGCGTGGGCGCCGGGATTTGGTAACGGTTGTGACGCGTTGGAGGATCGTGCGAGGTTGACTCGTCGCGACCCGCGCGCACGGTTAGTTCGATGCGAAGAGCGCGGGCCACGTCGGCGCCCTCACGTGTATGCCCCAATAAGAACCGAAGAGAAGAAGCGGACTCATGCTCAAGATCATTACGAAGATTTTCGGCTCGGCTAACGATCGCTTTCTAAAGAAAGTGCAGCCGGACCTGGTGAAGATCGCGAGCTTCGAGGGCGGCCTCAAGAAGCTGTCCGACGACGAGCTCCGCGCGCAGACTGCGAAGTTCAAGAACAAGATCGATCAGGGCGCGACCCTGGAGGACCTCAAGCACGAGGCGTTCGCGACGATGCGCGAGACGGGACGCCGCGTGCTCAACATGCGCCACTACGATGTCCAGATGATCGGCGGCATGGTCCTCCACGAGGGCATGATCGCGGAGATGCGTACGGGCGAGGGCAAGACGCTCGTGGCGACGAGCCCGCTCTACCTGAACGCGCTGGCGGGCAAGGGCGCGCAGCTCGTCACGGTCAACGACTACCTGGCCAGCCGCGACGCGGAGTGGATGGGGCGCCTGTACCGCTTCCTCGGCATGGACGTCGGGATCATCGTGGCGAACCTGTCGGACGCCGAGCGCCGCGCGGCCTATGGCTCCGACATCACGTACGGCACGAACAACGAGTTCGGCTTCGACTACCTGCGCGACAACATGAAGTACTCGCTGGAGGACTACGTCCAGCGCCCGCTCCACTACGCGATCATCGACGAGGTCGACTCGATCCTCATCGATGAGGCGCGCACCCCGCTCATCATCAGCGGCCAGGCGTCTCAGGGCGCCGACCAGTACAAGCAGGTCAACGACATCATCCCGTACCTGCGCCGCGACGAGGACTACCTCGTGGACGAGGAGCACAGGGCCGTCACGATGACCGACCCCGGCATCGAGAACATCGAGCGCCGCCTCAAGATCGAGAACCTCTACGACCCCGCCAACATCGACCTCGTCCACCACGTGAACAAGGCGCTCCAGGCGCACACGCTCTACAAGAAGGACGACCAGTACATGGTGCGCAACGGCGAGGTCATCATCATCGATGAGTTCACCGGCCGCGCGATGGAGGGCCGCCGCTGGTCCGACGGCCTCCACCAGGCGATCGAGGCCAAGGAGGGCGTGGCGATCCAGAACGAGTCGCAGACGCTGGCCACGGTCACGTTCCAGAACTTCTTCAGGATGTACGACAAGCTCGCGGGCATGACCGGTACGGCCGAGACCGAGGCCGAGGAGTTCATGTCCACCTACGGGCTGAACACGATCGTGGTGCCCACGAACCGCCCGATCCAGCGCCTCGACTACGAGGACGTGATCTACCGGTCCTACCGGGAGAAGTTCAACGCGCTGATCGAGCAGATCCTCGACTGCCACGAGCGCGGCCAGCCCGTGCTCGTGGGTACGACGAGCGTGGAGAAGTCCGAGGCGATCGCGCAGATGCTGAGCAAGAAGGGCGTCCCCTACGAGGTCCTCAACGCCAAGCAGCACGACCGCGAGGCGCTCATCGTCGCGCAGGCCGGCCGCAAGGGCGCCGTCACCATCGCGACGAACATGGCCGGCCGCGGCACCGACATCGTGCTCGGCGGCAACGCCGAGGCGATGGCCGACGCCGAGCACGGCAAGCCCGTGCTGCCCGTCGGCGTGAGCGAGATGGACGCCGAGGAGCACTACCCCGCCGATTACAAGGTCACGATCGATAACCACCGCGCCGTGTGTGGCCCCGAGAAGGAGGAGGTCCTCGCCAACGGCGGCCTCTTCATCATCGGCACCGAGCGCCACGAGTCGCGACGCATCGACAACCAGCTGCGCGGCCGCGCCGGCCGCCAGGGTGACCCGGGCGCGTCGAAGTTCTTCCTCTCGCTCGAGGACGACCTGCTCCGCCTGTTCAACGCCGACCGCGTCGGCAAGATCATGGACATGCTCGACATGGAGGAGGGCGTCCCGATCGAGGCCCCCATGGTCTCGCGCAGCGTCGAGGGCGCGCAGCGTCGCGTCGAGGGTCGCAACTTCGAGATTCGAAAGAACCTGCTCGAATACGACGACACCATGGACATGCAGCGCAAGACGATCTACGCGCTGCGCCGCAACGTCCTCCAGGGCGTCGACGACCAGGACCGCACGATCACGACCATGGCGCTCGACCTGTTCGAGCGGGTCGCGCTCCAGATCCTGGACAACTTCGCCTCCCGCCAGGTCCGCCCCGAGGACTGGGACCTCGCCGCGCTCAACGACGCGCTCGAGGACATCTTCGGCATCCCGTTCGACTCGGCCGCCGTCCACGGCCGCGACGCCATGGAGGAGCACGTCTGGGGCCGCGTCCTCGAACTCTTCAAGCACCAGCGCAAGGCGTTCCTCTCGGTCAAGGACGCCGAGCGCGCCGCCGAGCGCGCCGCGCAGGAGGAGCTCGGGCTCTCGATCTCGCTGCCCGGTGACGACGGCCTCGACGTCTTCGAGGAGCAGATCCAGGCGCACTTCCTCCGCTCGATCGACCGGCAGTGGCGCGGCCACCTCCAGGCGATGGAGCAGGTCCGCGACGGCATCGGCCTCCAGGGCTACGCCCAGAAGGACCCCAAGAAGGAGTACAAGAAGCAGGGCTACATGCTCTTCAAGGACATGATGGCCGCGATCGACATGTCGGTCGTCGAGTTCGTCGCCCGCTCCGAGGTCTCCAAGCCCTCGAGCCTGCTCCCCACGCTCGACGAGCAGGAGCGTCACCAGGAGGCCCCCGCCATCGGCCAGATCCTCGACGACGGCGAGCCCGCGGCGCCCGTCGAACTCCCCAAGGTCGGCCGCAAC
>CAJXPN010000488.1 GCA_913058025.1 uncultured Myxococcales bacterium
GAGGAGGCCGCGCTGCGCGTGGACGAGGCGATCCTCTGGGCCACGCGGACCGGCGACGCCGAGGAGGAGATGCGCGCGCGGCTCTGGCGGGTCTACATCAACACGTACCACGCGAAGCAGGCGGCGAGGTCGCGCGACGACCTCAGAGAGCTGTTCGAGCGCGCCGCGGGCGTCGTCGAGCGTGAGGCCGAGGCGCGCGCAGGTCAGGACGTCCTGGAGCGGGCGGCGCGTGGCGGCGTGGTAGAGGACGCGCGGGGCCGCGACGAGCGGCGCGCCGTGTTCTTTAGCGAGCGCGCGCGTGGTGAGCTCGCGCTCGCGGTCGCCGGGGGCGTGGTGGCGCACGAGCGCGGCGTGGTGGCGTCCGGGGAGGCACGCGGCGGCGCGCGAGACCCAGGCGACCGCCTCGGCGCCCGGCCTGCGCGCGGCGCAGCTCCAGATCGCGAGGACGCCTTCACCCAACAGGCCCAGGTCGGAGGGGTCCCAGCGCGCCGAGCCCTTGGGCGCGCGCGCCTGGGCGTGGCTGATGGCCTCGCAGAGGTCGGACCAGCCGGAGGCGTCGCGCGCGAGCAGGACGAGGTCGAGGTGAGGATGCGCGGACACGGTCACGCCGCCGATGACCTTGACGCCGAGCTCTCGGCCGCGGGCGTAGGCGCGCGCGACGCCGTAGACGCCGTCGCGGTCGGCGACGCCGACTGCGGGGATGCCCAGCGCGGCGCACGCCTCGACGAGCTCCTCGGGGTGGCTCGCGCCCTCCATGAACGAGTAGTTCGACTGGGCGCGCAGCGGCACGAACACCTCAGCACTCCCCCTCGCAGACCCAGACGCCCAGGATCGCGTCGTGGTAGGCCCAGCGTGCGCGGCCGTCGCGCTCGAAGACGGCGTAGGTGCGCTCGGTGGGCGCGTCCCACCACCCCGACGACACGCGCACGCCCTGGGCCACGAGCGCGCCGCGCGGCGGCGCCCCGGAGGTCCCCGGCGCGTCTCGTCGCGTGCGCACGATGACCTCCCCGAGGCGCTCGGCGGGGCTCGCCCGGCGCGTACCCTTCGCGCGCGCGCGCCGCTCGCGACGCCCCACGCCCCTGTAGACCAACGGCAGCTCGACGTTCTCGACCGCCGTGGTCCGCGCCAACAGGTTGAAGCTCTGGAACACGAAGCCGAGGTAGTTGCGCCGGAGCAGCGCGAGCTCGTCGGTCGACAGCTTCGCCACGTCCACCCCGCAGAAGCGGTAGGACCCGTGGGTCGGCACGTCCAGGCAGCCCAGGATGTTCATGCAGGTCGACTTGCCGGAGCCGCTCGGCCCCATCACCGCGACGAACTCGCCGCGCCGAATCTCCAGGTCCACCGCGTCCAGCGCGGTGACCTCCGTGTTGCCCTCCCCGTAGATCTTGGAGATGCCCTCCAGCGACAGGATCACCTCGCTCATGACGCCCCCCCTCGGCGCGCGCCCGCGCTGGCGGCCTCGCCGCCCAGGTCCACGCCCACGACGACCTCGTCTCCGGCGCGCAGGTCGCCCGACAGGAGCTCGGTGAACGCGCCGTCGGATTGACCCACGCGGAGCGTGAGCGCGGTGAGCTCACCGTCGCGGAGCACGTACGCGGTGGCGCGGCCGCCCACGGGCGTGTCCGACTTGCTCTTGCCCTTGCCGCCGCCGCGACCGCCCCGACCCCGAGGGGCCTGCACGAGCGGCGAGCCCGCGGGCTTCTCGGCGGCCGCGTCCTTGGTGATCGGCGCGAAGCGCAGCGCGGCGTTGGGGACGCGCAGGACGTCCTCGCGGCGCTGGGTCACGATCAGCGCGCTCGCGGTCATGCCGGGTCGGAGCAGGCCCTCGCCGTTGTCCACGGAGAGCTCGGTCGCGTACGTCACGACGTTGTCCACGCTCGTGGGCGCCACGCTCACGCGCTCCACGCGAGCCTCGAAGACCTTCCCGGGCCACGCGGCGACCTCGAACGTGGCGACCTGCTCGGCCGCCACCATCCCGACGTCGGCCTCGTCCACCCAGATCGTGAGCGTCATGCGCGACAGGTCCTCCGCGATCACGAAGAGCTCGGGGGACTGGAGCGAGGACGCCACGGTCTGCCCGGGCTCGACGAGCCGCTGGAACACGACCCCGGCGATGGGCGAGGTGATCGTGGCGGTCTTGAGCTGCGCCTTCGCCTCGTCGACGCTCGCCTGGCTCTGCTTGGAGTCGGCGCGCGCGCGGTCGAGGTCGGCCTTCGCCTTGCGCTCGGAGGCGAGCGCGGTGTCGAGCTCGGCGCGCGCGGCCACGCCGCGCGACACGAGCTGCTCGACGCGCTCGCGCTCGGTCACCGAGACCTCCCAGCTCGCCATGGCGCCCCGGATCGAGGCGCTCGACGCCGCGAGCTTGGCCTGCGCGAGCGTCAGCTGCGTCTGCACCGTCTGCGGGTCGAAGCGCGCCAGCGGGGTCCCGACGACGACCTCGTCGTTGGAGTCCACGAAGACCTCGGCCACGACCCCCGAGACCTCCGCGCCCACGGTCACCGTGCGCGTCGGGTCGAGCGTCCCGGTGGCCACCGCGCTCGTACTCACGTCGCCGCGGTCGACCGCGGCGGTCCGGTAGGAGGTCTCGACCTCGGCCGGGTTGGTGTAGAAGAAGACGCCCGCGGCGACCGCCGCGCCCAGGCCGAGGAGGACCACCGCGCGCATCGCCCAGCCGCTCGGGGGCTCGATGTCCCGTCGGACCTGCTCGGCGGTGGGGGGCGTGAAGGTCTGCGTCGTACTCATATCGGTGTGCTCCAGTTGGGTTCGTCTCTCGACCCAATGGACGGCACCGATATGAAGAGACTCTTAAGGGCCTCGATTTTTCCTGGAGCCGCCGGCTCAGAAGAACCGCTTGAGGCCCTTCTTCAGCGCGACGTCCTCGGTCGGATCGAGCCGCTCGTCCTCGTCGAGCAGCGCGTTCAGGCTCCCCATCACCCGGTCGGTGTGGCGCATGAGCGCGTCGTCGTAGAGGCGCTCGTGCGCGTGGTCGAACGGCTTGAAGTCGGAGGGGAAGTCCGACCGGTCGACGTGGAGCGTCTCGCCGATGCGCACGACGATCTTCCCGGCGTTGCGCCTGGGGCGAGGCGTGGTGGCGACGTAGCCTTCGCGCGCGCCCGAGACGCCGACCGTGACGATCGGCAGCCCGAACGCGAGCGCGGCCTGGATCACGCCGGGGCGCCCGCGCGTGAGCCGCGAGGCGACCGTGCCCTGCGGGTAGATGTGGACCTTGTCGCCGCGGTTGATGCCCTGACGCGTCAGACGCATCGACGTCTGCATGAACCCGGCGTACACGCCCTGGATGGCGTCGCGGTAGGTCATCCCGCTGGCGTTGAAGCCCCAGCCGAGCATGGGGCGAGCGCGGCTCTGGATGATGTCGTAGCGCTTGCCCGGCGGCAGCTCCACGCCCGTGTCCACGTGGTCGCGCAGCGAGCGGTACTCGTCCTCGCCCATCCGCTCGCCGAACAGCTCGAAGTAGTCGGCGGCGATGATGTAGCCGCGCGAGCAGATCGGCACGTTGCCCGTCCGCGCCAGGAACGCGGCCATCGCCGGGCTCCTGTAGTTCCTCGCCTTCACCCAGGACACGAACGTGTGGCCCTTGAAGAGCAACGGCGCGCGCAGCGCGAGGAAGTCGAACATGTGGCTGTGGTTCATCGCCACGATCGCGGGCTCGCGCGGCAGGTTCTCCAGCCCCTCGATCACGTACTCGTTACCCGGCGTCGCCTTCATCCACGTCATCGCGATCGACGCGGCGCCGTAAGCCCAGAAGTCCCGCGCGATCGGGTCGGTCCGGTTGAGCGACTGGAAGTCGACCATGTGCTTCGTCTTGTTGTTCTTCACAGCGACCTCACCTGTCTAGCACCACACACGCGCTGTCCTGGCAGGCGACCGTGGTCGCCTCACACGCAGCACACGACGCCAACTCACCCACGCCACAATCGACGCCTCCGCCGACCGCCCGGAAGGCCTCGAGCGCCCCCACGTTGATCGCCGCGTCGGGGCACCTGCACGTCGCGCAGACCTCCCCGCTGGTGACCGCCACGCAGTCCGCGTCGGTCGCGCAGCTCTGGTCGAACTCGGCCGGTGTCCTGAAGACCTCCGTCCGGTTCGCGCACAGCGAGTCCTGGTCGCAGTATGCGACCGAGCGCTCGCAGTCGCACGCGACGTCGGGCATGCTCCCGCACGACCCCCGCAGCTCCTCGTAGCGCGCGCGGTACTCGTCGGCCACGTCCGTGTTGACCGCCGCGTTCGAGCAGTTGCACGTCGAGCAGGCGTCGCCCTCGCGGACGCTGGCGCACTCACGGTTCGAGGCGCACGACTGGTCGTAGTCGCTCGCCTCGATCGTCGGCGCGCCGGACGCGCCGCAACCCCACCCAGTCGTCACCCACAGAGTGAGACCCAGAACAACCCGCACATGACGCATCGATATCCCTTGTGTGGACAGCTTATATCCGCGACCTCTTCGCACCGTAGCACAGACCAAAATGCGAGGCGAAGTCTCGGCACCTACCTTTTGTTCGGTTCATAAGGTCGACGCGCGAGTGCGAGGTTTCGGCCCGATCGGGACTGTCTCTTATACACATCTGACGCTGCCGACGATCTACTCTGTGTAGATCT
>CAJXPN010000489.1 GCA_913058025.1 uncultured Myxococcales bacterium
CTACACAGAGTAGATCGTCGGCAGCGTCAGATGTGTATAAGAGACAGTTTCACACGCGCAGCGCCTCTGGCGTGACACGCGACCTGCTCGAGATGCAGCGGATCGCCGCGAGCGCCCCGCTCGGTGAGGTCACCATCCTCACCGACGAGCAACGCGCGCGCGGCCCCGCGGACGCCTACGTCAGCCGCCAGATCGAGGCGAGCGTCCCCGTCCCCGACTTCCTCGACGGCGACGGCGCGATGCGACGCGACCCCGACACCGGCCTGCCGCGCGCAGAGGGCACGCGCGACATGATCTTCAGCGCGACCATCCCCTCCACCGTCACCGAGCCTCGCCCGGCCGTCGTCTTCGGCCACGGCTTCTTCTCAGACCGCACCGAGGCCCAGGGCTCCTCGCTCAACGACCTCTCCTACGAGCGCCGATTCTCCGCCTTCGCCACCGACTACCTGGGATTCAACGAGGCCGAGCAGTCCGAGACCGTCGCGCTCCTCACGGGACGCATCGGCGAGATCGACCTGCTCATCTGGCGCCAAATGCAGGCCTACACGCACTTCACCGCGCTCCAGCGGCTCGCCTCCGGGCCGCTCTCACTGACGCTGTCGGCCACCGAGGGCGGCCCGCTCGCGATCGACCCCGGCGAGGTCCACTACATGGGCATCTCGAACGGCGCGACCTTCGGCGCCGTCGTCACCGCATCCACCTCGGTCTTCGCGCGCGCCGTCCTCGTCGTGGGCGCCGGCGGGCTCGTGCACTTCCTCCAGCGCGCCTCCCAGTGGAACGAGCTCGGAGGGCTCTTCGAGCTGCGCTACCGCGACCCCTACCAGCTCCAGCTCGTGCTCGCGCTCGCGCAGCACAAGCTCGACCCCATCGACTCCATGAGCTACGCGCACCTGCTCGGCCCCGACCGCCCCGACGAGCTAGGCGAACTGCGCGTCAGCGCGCACATGGCCATGCACGACTCGCAGGTCACCAACATCATGACGCGCGCGATCGCGCGCTCGATCCCCCTCGATCTCGTCTCTCCGACGCCCGCGCCCGCGCGCGGACTCCAGGAGCTCCCGGACGGTGACCCCAGCGGCTCGGACCGCGCCCTCTACATCTACCAGGACCCCTCCTGGACCCCCGCGCCGCTCGACAACGTCCCCCCGGCCGAGGACAACCGCGCCCATCGGCGCGTCCGCGACATCAAAGCCTACAAGGACCACGTGACCACGTTCATCGAGAGCGGCGAGCTCACCATGACCTGCGACGGCGCCTGCGACCCGGAGTGAGCGCCCCTTTCGCATTCGACCTCCGGCGTCTACGCTGACGCCGACTCGAACCAATGAATCCCGGACGACACCAAGGAGCGTGTGATGGCGGACCTCAAGGGCAAGACGATCTTCATGACCGGCGGCAGCCGCGGCATTGGCGAGGCGATCGCGATCCGCTGCGCCCAGGACGGCGCCAACGTCGTCATCGCAGCCAAGACCGCAGAGCCACACCCCAGGCTCCCCGGCACCATCTTCACCGCCGCCAAGAAGATCGAGGACGCCGGCGGCCAGGCCCTCCCCGTCCAGGTCGACATCCGCGACGAGGCCAACGTACAGAGCGCCATCGACCAGACCATCGAGCGCTTCGGCGGCATCGACATCGTCATCAACAACGCCTCCGCGATCATGCTCACCGGGACGCTCGAGACCCCCATGAAGCGCTTCGACCTCATGCACCAGGTCAACACGCGCGGCACCTTCCTCGTCTCCAAGCTCACGCTCCCCTACCTGCTCGAGTCCGACCACCCCCACATCCTCAACATCTCCCCTCCCCTCAACCTCGCCCCCCACTGGTTCGGCAACCACGTCGCCTACACCATGGCCAAGTACGGCATGTCCATGTGCGTCCTCGGCATGGCCAACGAGTTCGCCGACCGCGGCGTCGGCGTCAACGCCCTGTGGCCCAAGACCGCCATCGCCACCTCCGCCGTCAAGAACGTCATCGGTGAGGCCCTCATCGAGCGCTCGCGTAACTGCGACATCATGTCCGACGCCGCGCACGTCATCCTCACCCGAGACCCGAAGACCACGAACGGGAACTTCTTCGTCGACGAGGACATCCTCCGCGAGGAGGGCGTCACCGACTTCGACAAGTACGCCATCAAGCCCGGCGTCGAGCTCGCACCCGACTTCTTCCTCTGAACCCCGCAGAGACAGACCGGAGCCGTACATGAACCTGCTCCCCGTCGCGATCGTCCTCGTCCTCGCTCAGTCGGGGGGGACCTCCTTCGACTCACGCGCCGACGCCGACGCGCCGCCCGAACACCGCGAGCGCCTCGACGCCTGCGTCGGCCACCTCGAGTCCCTCGCGCTAAAGAAGGCAGAGGCGTGCTACGCGTCCTTTTACAAGGACCTCCCGTCGTCTCCGCTCGCTGACGAGGCCCTCTACGACCTGGCGCTGGCGCGCGAGCGCCAGGGCAACCGGGACGGCGCCCTGACCACCAGGACCACCCTCGTCGACGGCTACCCGCGCTCACCGCTGGCCCCCCAGACCAAGCTCGACGTCGCCGAGGCGCGCGTGTCCGAGGGTGACCTCCTCGCCGCGGCCGAGCTCTTCACGAGCTACGCGCGCCGCTACCCGCGCGCGCCGCGCGCCTCCGAGCAGCTCGAGCGCGCCGCCATCATCTACGCCGCGTTCGAGAAGCACCGCCGCTCGCGCCGCGCGCACGAGAGCACCATAGAGCTCTTCTCGCGCACCGACGGCATCCGCGCGCTCGACGCCCGCGCCGCCATCCCCTGGCTCCTCATCGCCGAGGGCGCCGAGCAGGCCGACGTCGACGCCGCCTTCGACGCCTCCTCCGACCACGCTCGCCGCGTCAAGAACACCGCCGCGACCATCCGCGCCGACGTCGAGAAGGCGCGCTGGCGCGACGGCCTCGGCGACGCAAAGAGCGCGCGCAAGCTCTTCGTCCGCGCCACCCAGGACTACGAGGACCTCGACGACGACGCGCTCAGCTCGACCTCGGCCGAGACCTTCGACGCCGTCGCCTTCGCCTACCTCTCGCTCGCGCGCCAGCGCATGACGGGCCTCGCCGCGATCTCGGAGAAGACCGCCACGGGCACCGCTCGCAAGCGCTTGCGCGCGAACATCCGCTCGGCCCAGTCCACCCTGTCGCTGTTGAATCGCGCGCTCGACGCGGGCGTGCTCGTGTCGTCGGCGGACGACATCAGCTCGTACGGGAGCGTCCCCAACAGGCACAAACCCGAGATCCTCTTCCTCATGGCGAGGATCGACGAGCGTATCCTCGAGGGCGCGCTCAGGAGCAAGCTGAACGCCAAGCGCCAGGCCTCCTACCTGGAGGCGAGGATGGGCGTCTCGAGCATCGACGAGTTGGCCGCGCGCACGCGCGGTCGCTACCTGCGTATCCTACAGGACGTCGAGTCCGAGGGGCGGCTGACCGTCTCGGCGTACGCGGCCATCGAGCGGCTGTCCATCCTCTCACCCGAGGAGTACCCCAGGATCGAGGACATGCTGCCCACCCCATCATTCGAACATGACGCAGAGCAGGGTGCGCGCTTCGAGGAGCTCGGCGCGCGCCCTACACTCTGAGCGTCGGTCAGGGCGCGAGCGCGTGCTGAACGACCTTGTAGGAGCTGACCGAGTGGCCGAGAAGCTCACTTCGTCCAGCGTCGAGCTCGTCGCGGAGGCGGTCGTACAGTTTGACGTAGCGGCCCTCCTCCTCGGTCGGCTTGAGCACGACCTTCGCGCTCACGCCGAGGCCCTTCTGCTGGAGCGTGATGATCCCGATGCCGCGCGTCTCGCAGATCGTCTGGAGCATTCCGTTCATCTCCTCGTCGCCATCACGCAGCTCGTGCAGCGGCAACGCGAGCCAGCGGCAGTTCGCGTCGATGAGGCTGAGCACGTGCACGCCGGCGCGAACGTCGGTGATACACGCGCGGTAGGTCTCTTCCATACGCACGACATGGAGCCTACGCTTGATCCCTTCGACGTAAGCGAAATGGGCGTAGCCCGAGCCGCCCTCTGTGTCCTCCTGGACGACCTGAAACACTCCGAGATCGGAGGGGTACTCCCGCTCGAACATGCGCTCGATGGGCTCATTCACCTGATCACGATCGAAAAGCTCGTCTTGCACTATCACTTCCTCTGTCGAAGGTGGCTCCACGGCGACCCGCTCTTCCATCACGCCCCCCTCGAGCGTCGCCTGTCCGGGTAGTTAAAAAGATCGAACTTCCCGGACACACTACGAAAACTATGCACATTCGCGGCAGAAACAAGATCAATCCCACCGAGGAGATCCAATGAGCCCATTACCCGAAGCGATCAGCGGCCACCTCTACACGGTCGCGCCCTCACTGGGGCTGACCGCGGAGCCGAGCGCCCCGCCCTCGACGAGGCACGCGATCACGGTGCGCGACCCCATGATGGGTGACGTGCGCGCGTGGCTCCACCTCGACACGCGAGGCTCGGGACCGCTCGTCCTGCTCGTCCACGGGCTCGGCGGGAACGCCTCGGCGCGCTACGTCGTCGAGGCGGCCGCCCACGCCGCGCGCCGAGGTCACCCGATCGCGAGGCTCTCGATCCGGGGCACCGAGCGTGACGGCGAGGACCTCTACCACGC
>CAJXPN010000490.1 GCA_913058025.1 uncultured Myxococcales bacterium
ACGAGATTTCTGCCTGTCTCGTGGGCTCGGAGATGTGTATAAGAGACAGTGGGCGCGCTCGGCGCCTTCGTGCTCCTCACGCTGATCATGACCGGCGGCGTGATCCGCGGCCGAGAGCACCTCGAGGGGTGACGGCTCTTGGTTGGGGCGTTCGTCGGGAGGAGTGGTGGGACTGCAGCACGTTCCTCCAGCGGCCGCGCGCTCGCGCTCGCTTCGCGTTCCCCACAAAGGGGAACCATGCCCCATCACTGGCAGTTCTTGGTTTTGGGTTCGCGGGGGGCGTGTCCAGTGGACCGTATGCCTGCGCGGCGTTCTACGGGCCGCCAGCTCCTCGCGGATAGTTCAATACGTGCGACAGGAAGACAGGGCGTAGCGTGGCCCACGCGCGCTCACAGTCCCTTTCGCACCTCCAAAACCCATCGGAAGCAGCACCCACGCACACCACCGAGCGAGAACAGGAGGAACACGATGAGCTGGGATGTCCTGATACTGAATACACAGGAATGCGTTCGGAACATCGCAGATCTGGAAAGCGACCGCCGACTTCAGCCGCTCTGCCTCGACCTCGCCGCGCTGCACGAGAGAATCCTGGAGGTGTTCCCACAGACGAACTGGTCCGACCCCGAGTGGGGCCATGTCACGACAGACCACGGGTCCATCGAATTCAATGTGGGGAGCGAAACCCCACCCACAGACATGATGCTGCACGTTCGCGCCGCGCCACCGATCGTCTCCGACATCCTCCGCCTCAGCACTCTGAATGGTTGGGAGGCGTTCGATTGCAGCAACGGTGAGCGGCTGGACGATCACGCGAGCGCGGCGCCAAGTATCGAAGCGTCGAATAGATACGTGGCTCAGGTCCTCGGCAAGGATTGAGTCGTCTTGGCCCGAATTCAAAGTCCTCGAGCACCCTCCACGCTCACCCCACCGGGTTGTCATGCAGCCCGAGCACCTCGACGACCTCGCCCTCGCCGACCTTGTTTCTCCCCTCCATGATGAAGTACCTCGCGCCCACACTCAGGCGAGTCTGGAGCAACGCACGCGTCCGGGGAAACAGGATCCACATCGTCGCGCGGCCGCTCCGCGGGGCCAGCTCGTCCCAGGACGCGAGGACCTCACCCGACCCGCTCAAGAACTCGTGGTGGATCATCCACAGGCCATCGGCCGGGTCGTCCTCCGCGAACAGGAAGTCCCCACGGTAGCGCTGGTTCGGGAGGCTCGGGCGGCCGCCCTCGTCCTCGGTGTAGAACCTGTACTCGACCAGGAAGTCGGCGGGGTGTCCGCGCGCGTCCTCGTAACCTGCCATCTCACGACCTCATCATGCTGATACATGCCGTTCGACCTTCACGAACGCGTTCGGCTTCATTCTAACCATCACGCGACACGTCGCCATACGCTCTGGTCCGCTGGCGCGCGCGTGCGCGGGCCATTCTGCGCGCGACAGAGAGCGAAAAAGAGACCCATTCAATAATGAATGAGTCTCTTTTCCATGCTTGAATCGACGACTTGACACCCAGACTCAAGCCCTAGTTCGAGAACCAGAGGTGGGTCTTGATCCCGTAGCGGGCCGTGACGACCGCGGCGCCATCTGCGGTCTTCGAGAGGCCGACCTCGGAGAAGCTCGTAAAGACGGAGGCGCCGGTGGCGCCGAGTTCCTCGCCAGTGGGAGCGAGCCAGTCGAACCCGGTGGCCTCGAGCTCACCCAGGAGGAGTCGCGAGTCGGAGTGGAAGAGGACGTGGCCGACGCCGCCGATGACCGCGCTGCGGGCGCCATAGGCGTAGGGGCCGGGTGAGGGCATGCTGGCGTAGACGTCGACGCCGTCGAGCAGCCTCGTCCAGGTGTCTCCGTTCGTGCGGTAGGCGCGCAGACCGGGCGCCAGGGCGTTGCACGGGGCGTGGTGAGGGAACATCAGCGTCGCGGTGTCGCGGACGTAGGAGACGTCGAAGTTGGTGTACTCGTCGCAGTTGTTCGAGATTCCTGGCGTGAGGGGCGTGGAGGCCGGGCTCGTCGCCGCGGTCCAGACACCGTTCGACTCCGAGACGCGCTCGACGTAGGTGCGGACGCAGGGCTCCGAGCCATTGACGCAGCGGGCGAAGAGCACCTCGGTCTTCTGACCGACGTCGATGTGAACGTGGAGGTCCTCGTCGCGAACGTACTCGTAGTCGTTGGAGGGGAACACGTTCTGAGAGCTCAGCGAGAGCCCGAGGTCCTCGAACTCGAAGACGCGCAGCTTCCCGTCAGTGACCGCGGCGATGGCGCCGAGATCCTTGCCCGCTCCCGCGCGAAGGT
Organism: uncultured Myxococcales bacterium; assembly: GCA_913058025.1. Classification (GTDB taxonomy): domain Bacteria; phylum Myxococcota_A; class Bradymonadia; order Bradymonadales; family Bradymonadaceae; genus CAJXPN01. The sequence goes on from CAJXPN010000490.1 coordinate 2,291, forward strand.
CGAGCGCGATGGTGCCGTCGTTGGAGTCGGGGCTCACGACCTGCTGCCCGCCCTCGAGGAGGTTCCCGCGGACCGTGCTGAAGCGGTAGAGCTGGGCGACCTTGACCACGAGCTGGGAGACCGTGTCGCGGCGCAGCGCCGCGATCACGATCGTGCCGTCCAGGTACGCCGCGTCGATGGCGTAGGCGGTGCCGACGTCCACGGAGGCGGACTCCGTCCAGGTCGCGTCCGGCTGGCGACGGTACACACGCACCGTGTCCGAGGGTCCCTGCTGGAGGCCGACGACGTAGTCGCCCGCGTCGGTCGACAGGAACGTCGTGTCGGAGAGGATCGCGCCGAGCTCCTCGTGGAACCATGCGGGCATCTCGTACGAGGTCGCCTCGGCGTAGGTGTTGCCCGCGAAGTCCGCGGCGCCCTGAATCTTCAGGTCGAGCTTGGCCGGGAGCGCGAGCGCGCTCCGGTCGAAGTCGATCGTGACGGTCTTGCCGTCGTCCGAGAGCGTGACCGACGGGGTCACGGACTGGGCCGGATCGAACGTCAGCGAGAACGTGCTGGCGTCGACGGTGTCCGGGTCGAGCGGCTCGCTGAACGTGAGCGTGAAGGCATCCTCTCGCTTCACGTCCTCGGCGGCGGCGGCCGGCGTCGCGCCGGTGAGCTCGGGCGCGGTGCGGTCGACGATGACGTCGAGGTTCTCGAACCCCCAGCGGGTCGAGCCGCCGAGGTCGTAGCGCACGGCGAGCTCGTAGGGGCCCTCGGCCAGCGCCGTGGTGTCCCAGGCGTAGGAGCCGGAGGCGTCGAACGTGGTGAGCACGTCCTGCTCGTCGAGGACGAGCTCGACGTTCTCGACGTCACCCTCGACCTTCACGGACACGTCGAGCGTACCGTTCGTGTAGACGGTGCCCACGGAGGGAGACTCGAACGTCACCTCGCCCATCGGGTCGACCTCACGCCCCGTGTCCTCTTCTCCGCCTGCGTCGGGATCGGAGATGTCCGTGTCGGTGCCGTCGCCCGTGTCGGGCTCGTCGACCACGCCGCCGTCGCCCTCACCGCCGTTGTTGCGGTCGCGCTCGGAGGGCTCGTCGTCCGACGGTCCGCACGCCGAGAACATGCCCAGCGTCGCGGTGAGAATCAGAAGGTGGGAGGCGCGCACAGAGAGACCCTGTCGAAATGCATTCATGAGCTCTACTCCTACGGAAACATAGCCGTTCGAGGTTTTGGCGACGCACCAACGGCGCGTCCGAAACATGTGGTGTGGCGTGGGGTAGAGCCCCTCGCCATCTGCATTCAAAGATAGTGAGGGAGCCCAAATGCCTCCATGGTAGGAAGCTCCATACTCGATGGTAAGATGGTCCAGGCGCGCAGCCCTGGCGGGGCTCGGCATGGTATATCGAGCCAAACGCTGGCGCTCGAGTGGGCGAAGAGGAGGCCGACGTGCGACGCTGCGTGGGTCCACGAACCACGACGTCGCGAGGGCGCGACGCGCACGAAAGGAGAACCCGATGGAGCATGAAGACGACCCCTCTCGCGTCGAGGCAGTCGAGGTCGACGGCGTGACGCTCTACGTGCTCAGCGTGCCGCTCGAGCCCACGCTCCCCGACGCGCTCACGCGCTCGGAGCGCGAGGTCGTGCTCGCGGCGTTGCGCGGCGAGGGCAACGCCGCGATCGCGGACGCCCGTGGGTGCGCGACCCAGACGGTCGCGAACCAGCTCAGGTCTGCGTTCAAGAAGATGGGGGTGAACTCACGCGCCGAGCTCGCGGCGAAGGTCTACGGCGACGGGCCAGCTCAGGAGACGACGTCCACGTAGGCGTCCTCGCGGAGCCCGTACCCGGACGCGTCGGTCACGAGGACGGGCTCGAGCCCGAGACCTCTTAGCGTACGCACCCCCACGTACACCCTGCTGGCCGCGGCGGCGGGCTCGATCCTCTCACCAGGCCACCCGAGCGGCACGAGCTCGGTGACGCTCAGGCGGCGCGGGTGCGCCTCCACGAGCGCGCGCAGGAGCAGCCTGAGCGCGTCCCGTTGTGAGAGGTCGACGCGGGGGACGTCGTCGAGCTCGAACCACGCGCACTCCGCGGGCACGCGCAGCCAGTGCGACGCAGGCAGACTGGGCAACCCGAGCGCGGCGTCGACCTCACCGAGCCGCGCACGCAGCGTCGCCTCGAGCGGGCGCCAGCGCGGCGACGTGCGCGCCCAGGACGTGAGCTCCTCGAGCTCGCCTCGCGCCTCCTCCATGCGCCGCTGGGCGCGCGACACTCCACCCTCCCCTGGACCTGTCTCTTATACACATCTGACGCTGCCGACGATCTACTCTGTGTAG
>CAJXPN010000491.1 GCA_913058025.1 uncultured Myxococcales bacterium
GACGTCGACGGCGTCAGCTTCGTCTCCGACGACGCCGACGCCCGCAAGGAGCTCGCCGTCGAGGCCGCCGAGTCCGTCAAGCGCGTGAAGTTCTACGACGACGTCTCCGCCACCTCCTGGCGCAAGGACGACCAGCAGAGCCCCTACCACATCCTGCCGTTCGTCGAGTTCAAGACGGCTTGGCACCCGATGGGCATCTGAGCCTCCGGCTCAGCCCGCTCGTCCACACGGGCCGCGCCGACCACGGCGCGGCCCGTCGCTGTTCTTGCGGTGGTCGATCTCGGAATGATAGCTCTCGAGCACTGGACGATGGTCGGGAGTGGCTCGAAGGTGCGAAGACACCGCTGACGTGGCGCCTCGACAGAGCAATCAGGCCACTGTGGCATCGCGTCATGACGAGAGAGACAAGGGGGAACGGGATGCTCGAGTTTAGAATGTCGAATGAGCTCATGGTCGCCGTCGCGTTGGCGGCTTGCCTCGCCGCGTGCGCCACGGCCAAGCCCACGACCACGCTCGTCGAGCCTGAGGTCGAGTTCGAGGTTGTCGGAACTGGGGATTTCGTGACCACGTGGGAGGTCGAGGGCGCCGCGCTGGAGCTCCGAGTGGGAGAGGGCGAGTTCGACTACGAGGTCGACTGGGACGACGACGGCGTCTTCGACGCGCAGCGCTGGAAAGGAAGCGCCACGCACACCTACGACGCTCCTGGCACCTACACCGTCCGCGTACGTGGCCTCTTCCCACACCACCCTCTGCGTATCGAGACAGGGGGGCGTGGCGTTGGCTGCCGTGGAGCAGTGGGGCACGCAGCGATGGGGGTCGATGAGCCGGATGTTCGAGTCCTGCGAGGCCGTCGTCCTGAACGCCACGGACCAGCCGGACCTTCGTGACGTCACGTCCACGCGATCGATGTTCAAGTCGGCGAAGGCGTTCAATCAGCCGATAGTTCTATGGGACACGCTCCAGCGTCACCGACATGAGCGCGATGTTCGAGGGCGCTCAGGCGTTCAACCAGCCGTTGGGGTCGTGGGACACCTCCAACGTCACAAACATGTCCGAGATGTTCAGCAAGGCCGGGGCGTTCGACCAACCGCTGGGGCCGTGGGACACCTCCAAGGTCACCGACATGAGCGCGATGTTCTATGAGGCCAGCGTCTTCAATCAGCCGATTGGTTCCTGGGACACCTCCAGCGTCACCAACATGGCTCGAATGTTCGATGACGCGAAGGCGTTCAACCAGCCGCTCGCCTCCTGGGACACCTCCAACGTCACCGACATGAGCGGCATGTTCGCGTACTCGAAGTCGTTCAATCAGCCGATCGGGTCCTGGGACACCTCGAAGGTCACCGACATGAGCGCGATGTTCATCAAGGCCAAGGCGTTCAACCAGCCGATTGGTTCCTGGGACACCTCGAGCGTCACCACGATTGTCTCGATGTTCCGCCACTCCAGATCGTTCGACCAGCCGATCGGGTCCTGGGACACCTCGAAGGTCACCGAGATGGGCGCGATGTTCGCCCACGCCGACGCGTTCGACCAACCCATCGCCGCGTGGGACGTCTCGAGCGTCGTGGACATGCGCAGGATGTTCGCCAGCGCGAAGGTGTTCAACCAGCCGCTGGACGCCTGGGAGGTCTCGGTCGAGGTCCAGACCCTGGGGATGTTCGAGGGCGCGAGCGCGTTCGAGCAGGACCTGAACTCCTGGGCGGTCTCCCTCGAAGGCATGCGCTGACACTGCGATGTGAGCACAACGAAAACGAAGAGAGGCCGGCGCATCAGCGCCGGCCTCTCTCCTTCTGACGCTCCGCAGAGCTCACCTCAAAGCTCGAAGTCCATCTGCTTCTCGGCGGCCGCGGGCGCGGGCGCCATGTCGCGGACCTGGTCCTTCTTGCCCTTCTTGCGCACGCGGACCTTGTACTTCTTCTTCGACTTCACGTTCCTGAAGCGGTAGCTGCCCGAGGCCGTGGAGCTGGTGGACTGGACGACGTTGCCCTCCTCGTCGATGAGGTCGACCTCGGCGTTCTGGACGTCGTCGCCGTCGGCGAAGTTGATCGAGCCGGCGACCTGGGCGTAGCCGCTGGCCTGCTTGGCGGCGGTGTCGTGGACGAAGGGGAAGCTGCGCTCGTGGCGGATCTTGCCCTCGGCGTCGCGCACGACCCACTTCGCCATGTAGTCGCCGCGCTCGGCCTTCGCCTCCTTCTCGCCCTTCTTGGCCTTCTTACCCTTCTTCGCGTCGAGGTCTCCCGCCCAGTGGTAGTAGACGGCGCCCTGCACGCCCTCCTGCTTGGAGGTGTGGAGGGTCTTCTTCCCCTTCTCGTCGAGGATCGACAGCTCGATGGTGTGCTTCATCGACGAGGGCGCGATGTTGCGCATCGAGAGCAGCGTCCCGTCGTCCTCGAACGTGGTGCCCATGTCGGTGATGTAGTGGTCGCCGGCGTAGACGAGCAGGCGGCGCGTGGCGCGCTTGCCCTCGGCGTTCGTGGCCACGACGTCGATGGTGTGCAGGCCGTCCTCGAGGTCCCCCGGCTCGAGCTCGTGCGACGCTCTGTTCGCGCACGCGCCGCCCGCGGCGATGTCGTCGACCGAGATGTCGATCCGGCTCACCTTGCCACCCTCGTTGTCCTTGGCCGTGGCGATGAGCTTGGTCAAACTCGAGATGTGCTGGCCGTTCTTGACGCCCGTGACGTTGACCGAGAGCACGTCCGTGGACACCAGCCCGAGCACCGCCCACATCGCCTCGGCCTTCTCGCCGCCCGAGTCCGACCAGCCGCCGTCTGCCTGCTGGTGCTCGATGACGTACTCGGTCGCCTTGCGGATCGACTCGTCGGAGTCGTTCATGCCCAGGCGACGCAGCGTGTAGAGCGTCTGGCCCGTGGCCAGCGCCGAGGAGCCGCCGCCGAACGTCATCGGGAAGCCGCCGTCCTCGTTCTGCCCCTTGAGCAGCTTCGCCTGGAGGTCGGTCACGACCTTCTCCGTCGAGCCCACCCCCGCCGCCAGCAGCCCGAGCATCGCGTAGTTCACGTGCTGGAGGTCCGCCGTCGGCGTCTTGTACCAGCCGTCGATGGTCGCTTGGATGTAGGACTCGCCGCGCGCCGCCGCCGTCAACCAGCGGTCGTCCGCGGTCCTGGCGTACGCCTGGCGCCACGTCTGAATCGCCTGGTAGGTCCCCTGGAGCGGACCCTTCGCCACGCCGTGGTTGTACGCCTGGTGGATAGAGCCCTTCTTGTCCTGGTGCTCGAGGAGATCCGAGGCCACCTTGAGCAGGTCGTCGCCGTAGTCCTCTCCGATCCAGCGGTCGTAGCGCGCCAGCGAGGCCCCCGCGAACGCCCTCGTCGACGCCCGCAGCATGCCGCCCTTGGCCGCGTGGCCCTCGTCGGTGCGCGCGCCGCCGGACAGGTCCAACAGGCCGCTGTACACCGTCTTCATCTGCTCCGGCTTGACCTCGTACTGGTGGTGCTTTCCGACCGAGAGCGCCTCCGCCGCCACGCCCTGGACGTGGCAGCCCATGCACTTGTTCTGCTTCTGCCATTGGACCGTGGCGTCTGTCAGGAAGTTCAGGCCCTTCTGGGCCGATCGGCGGATCGCCGCGTCGTGCTCCCGCTGGGCCTTGGTGCGCGGCGCCGCCGACGACTTCGACCCGTCCTCGCACTTCATCTCGAAGGCGGCCTTCTTCGCCGGGGTCTTGGCCTTGGCTTCGCCGTTGCCGGCCTGGCTCACGAACTCGCGCTCAGCGAGCGGGTTCGGGCTCGCGACCGACCGCTGCGCCACCGCGCCCACGATCATCGTCAGCGCCGCCGCGCACACCAACGCTCCCTGCTTGCTCTTCTTCACGCTCATCCTCCTCGATACATTCCGTCAGGCGTCATCGCCGCGATGGGTGCACGAACGGAGCGCGTGAGGGCTCGGATCTAAAAGACGTGAATATTTCTCACGTGATCTCGTGGAGCCGCGGATCCCTGGGCCCCGCCACCGGCATCACCTCGACCCCGTGATCCTCCAGGTAGCCCAGGCCGTTCTCGCCGGCGTACCCGCCGCCGACCACGAGCACGCGCGTGATCCCCGCGTGGTGGATGAGCTTCGAGCACATCATGCAGGGCTCCCCGGTGATCACCAACCACGCCCCCTTGGTCGGGACTCCCGAGGCCGCGCAGTTGCAGATCACGTTCATCTCGGCGTGGTGGCACCCGATCTCCATCCTCGTCCCCGACACGACCTCCTGCTCGTCCCGCAGACAGACCTCACCGCCACACAGCCGACCGCCGCCCCGCGGGCCGCCGTTGTAGCCGTCCATGAGGATGACGTTGCGCTCGGGGTCGAGCAGCAGGGCGCCGAACTTGCGGCGCGGGCAGTTCGACGCGCTCGCCAGAGTCAGGCACTGCTCGATTCGGATCCTGATGTGCTTCTCTTTCATCGCTCTCTTCCGGCTCGGGCTGTGGAGTTGGGCGCAGACCTTACGGCGGGGCGTGCCTCGATGGCAACTCGGAGCATGTGGGCGACTCGGGGGCTATCCCGGGCGCGTTCGGGAGGGCGCGGAGTGTGGTGCGGGGCAGAAGCCCCCGCCGCCGCGCTGCGCGCTTGGCGCCCCCCGCGCTGCGCGCGGAGAGCTCC
>CAJXPN010000492.1 GCA_913058025.1 uncultured Myxococcales bacterium
TCGTGGGCTCGGAGATGTGTATAAGAGACAGACCGCAAGACGTCCTGGGCGATGCTGGAGGGCGAGGACGCCGCGGTGGCGCTGCCGGATCGTCTCAAGCTCCACGAGATCATCTCGGAGCTCTGGGAGGACGACGGCCCGTACGCGCGGGAGATGCTGCTCGAGGTGATCGCGCGCTGCCCGCTGAAGTGGGGGCCCTGGAGGGCGCTCAAGAAGGTCTCCAAGGAGGCCGAGGCGAAGGGCGACACCGAGATCATGGGGGCGATGGCCGCGCGCGTGGACATGGAGCTCTCGAGCTACTCGTTCTACAGCGAGGTCTCCAGGGGGACGCTCATCTACATGGCGCGCCGAGGCTGGAGGTACCTGCGCCGGCTGGGCGAGGGGTTCCCGGCGGCGTACCCGGACGCGGCGGTGGACTTCCTGCGCTTCTACACGGACGCGACGAACTGGAACCGGACCTGGGTCGCCAACCAGGTCTTCTTCCATGACAGCGGCAGCTACGGCTCGTCGAGCTTCAACTTCTGGTCGCAGCCCACGGACCTGCTCGCGCAGCGTGCGTTCGGCGAGGCGTGGACGCGCACACCGAGGCCGCTGTTCGCGCTGCTCGAGCGCGCTCAGTCGGAGCAGGCCAGGCGGTTCGCGATCAGCGCACTCAAGCAGGACTTCCGCACGGTGTTGCGTGAGGTCGAGGCGTCGTGGGTGGCGCGTCTGGCGGTGGCCCAGAGCGAGTCGACCCATGAGTTCATCATCTGGTTGCTGGGGAGCGTGCCCAAGTTCGAGCAGGCCTCGTTCAGGGACATGGGCCTGCACGAGGCGGTGCTCAGCCTGCTGGACTCGCCCTCGACCAAGGCGCGCACGTACGCGTCCAAGTACGCGAGGACGCACGCCAGGGACCTGGCGCTCGACGAGGTCATCCGTTTGATGAACAGCTCCTCGAAGGACGTGCGCGAGCTCGCGCTCGACCTCCTCGGGGCGCTCGACCCGCGCACCGGCGTAGGCCTGGACGCGTGGGGGAGCCTGTTGGGGACCTCGCACGGGCACAAGGTGGCCGTGGCGGCGTTGATCAAGCACTTCGGCGCCAAGGAGATGACCCCGGCGTGGTTCCGGGAACGGCTGCTCAGCGAGGTCTCCGGCGTGGTGGCCTTCGCGCGTGAGAACGTGACGAAGGTGCACGCCGTGAGCGGCCTCGGGGCGAGCTACTTCACGGGCCTGTTCGACGAGCAGGGGCTCACGCAGGACGCGGCGAGCTGGTCGCTCGACGTGCTGATCAAGTCGTTCGACGCGGCGCAGATCGGGGAGGAGTTCTGGCGCCGCAGCCTGCTCCACCCGTTGACGTCGTGGCGGGTGCGCTCGCTCATCGAGAGCGAGAAGGTCAAGGCCGCCGACTTCGGCGTGAGCTTCTGGCGCAGCCTGGCGTTCCACGTGACGTTCGAGCAGGATGAGTGGGTCAACGCGCTCAAGGCGTCCGACCGCGAGTGGACCAGCGGCCTGGACTTCGACGAGGGCCTGGCGACGTTCGCGCGCCAGATGCTCGGTGACGTGCGCCAGTTCGCGCCGTCGGATGTCGGGCACGCGTGGTTGATGAGTCTGGTGGACCGGATGGAGTCCCAGTACCACGACTGGGCGGTGGGCTACATGCTCAAGGCGCTGGTGCCCGCGGACTTCGCGCCGGCCTCGGAGGAGGATGAATCCTCGAGCGCCGCGGCCGCGGGCGCGCCGGTGGACCTGGGCGGGGCGACGTTCCTGTTCACGGGCAAGCTGGCGACGATGACGCGCAAGCAGGCGAACGGGAAGGTCGACACCGCCGGGGGCAAGAACTCCAAGAGCGTGGTCGCGTCGCTGGACTACTTGGTGGTCGGCGATGAGGGCTCGCCGCTGTTCGGTGGCGGCAAGAAGGGCTCGAAGATGGTCAAGGCGGAGAAGCTCCAGGAGGCGGGCTCGGCGATCAAGATCATCTCCGAGACGGCCTTCTTGCAGATGCTGACGTCTGGCGTGAAGGAGTCGGGCGGGGAGGACGCGATCGCGGGCTCCGAGGTGCTCTGGGAGATGGCCACTGGCGAGGGCGATGAGGACGCGCCGAGGCGCTCCTTCGCGCTGGCGTACATCCGGCGTCACCATGAGGACATCGCCCCCGGGCTCACGGACCGCTCGGTGGACCCGGGCGCCGAGATCCCAAGGGAGTTCTTCACGTTCGAGCGCGTGGAGCCGCTGTTCGCGGACGCGCGCCGCTCGCTGCGCAAGCTCGCGCTGGAGCTGGGCCGCTGGGAGCTGGCGCGCTGGGCGCCGCCGCTCTCCGAGATCGTGCGCCTGTGCGAGCTCGAGCACCGCAAGGTCACTGCGTTCTTCGAGGAGGCGTTCATGGCCCCCGAGATCAAGGAGACGCGGGCGTTCAGGTTGGGCCGCGAGGCGCTCGACGAGGATGGCGTGTACAGGTTCTGCGAGTCGCTGGACAAGGGGACGCGTCGGATCGGCATGGCGCTGATCGCGAAGTACCCGGACCTTGCCGAGCCCGCGGAGCTGTTCAAGCTCACGGAGAGCCCGGATCGTCAGGTGCGCGCGTTCGTCGTGCGCACGATCTGGTCGCTCTACCGTGACAAGGGCGTCACGATGACGTGGTCGCCCACGCCGATCGAGTCGACGTTCCCGCAGGCCAAGACGAAGAAGGGCCTGAAGGACTTCGAGGCAGGCCCCGGGCCCACGCCCGTGCCCGACGAGCCCCCGGCGACGCCGGAGACGATGTCCGGGTTCATGAGGCGCGTGCTCTACGGGATCCCGCCGACGAAGCTGTCGAGCGACGACGCGAAGAGCGTGGAGGGAGAGGCCGAGGGCGAGGAGGGCGCGACCGAGCGTCGCCGCCGCGCGAGGCCGATCCCGGCGCGCAAGGCCAAGCTGCACATGATCGAGGTCGTGCGCGACATGGCCGTGGAGGACGAGGTGCTCGCGGGGCAGGTGTGGGGGCTGCTGCGGGAGTTCATGGAGTCGAGGGGGAGGTCGGAGCGGGACGCGTGCCTGGTCGCGCTCACGAGGATTGGTGCTGCGCACCCGGACCTGAACGTCTGGCGCGAGGAGGTTTGAGGTGGCGGATTACAAGAACACGTACTTGATCTACAGGGGCACGCCGACGGCGATGGTCTCGCGGGGCTCGACGCTGCTCGTCGTGACGCGTCACGACGAGGGGCACCCGATGGGGCTCTACGCGTTGGACGTGGACAAGGGGACGCCCAAGAAGGCGAACCTCCCGGGCGGCGCGTTGGCGATGGTGCGCGATGAGAAGCGCGTCTACGTCGCGTGCGACGACGGCCACGTGTACCGGGGGGACCTGGGCGCCGGAGATCTGACGACGAAGGGCTCGCCGTTCGCGCGTGAGCCGAGCGCGCTGGCGCTGCTCGCCGGCGACACGCTCGCCGTGGCGGTCGGGTCCAAGGTCGAGGTCGTCTCGCGCGACTCGGGCGCCGGCGCGCAGACGCTGGACGTGGGCGAGCGCGTGACCGCGCTCGCGTCCGACCCGAGCGGCCAGTGGCTCGTGGCGGGTACGGACCGCGGCACGGTCGTGGTCTGGGACGGAGAGGACGGCGGAGGCCTCAAGGAGAGCACGCGGTCTCGCCTGCACGAGGGCGAGGTGAGCGCGCTGCTGTTCGAGGCCGAGGAGCTCCGGGTGTTGTCGACGGGCTCGGACCTCCGGCTGCTCGTGACGCACGTGCGCGGTGAGCTCGAGCCCGAGGACCGCGGCGGCTCGGGGATGCACGACAAGGGCGTCGTGCAGATGATCCGGGGGGTCGAGGATCGGTTCTACACGGTCGGCCTGGACAGCTCGGTCAAGGCGTGGCCCACGGGCCGGACGTCGAAGCGTCCGACGACGCAGAAGGAGAGCGTGGTCAAGCCGACCGCGCTCACGCTCGTGCAGCACAACGACCGCCCGCATCTGGCGATCGCGGGCCGGGACGGTTCGTTGAGGATCTTCGCGCTCGATGAGGAGGGCAAGGTCGGTGAGTGCGTGACGGTGTACCGCGACGCGTTCGCGTGGGCCTCCCACGAGTTCGGCTCGGGCGACGTGAAGCGTCGTGAGAAGGCGCTCAAGAAGCTCGCGAGCTTCAACGACACCCGCGCACTCCAGGTGCTCGCCGAGCGCGTGAACCAGGAGCGCGACCACAAGCTCCAGGTGCTCGCGGTCAAGCTGCTGGGTGCGTCGGGGAACGCCCGCGCGGTGGGCCACCTCGAGGGGATGATCGGTTCGTCGTCGCAGGACGTGCGGCTCGAGGCGCTCGAGGGCCTGCGCGGCCTGGTCGGCGCGGGCGAGCTGCGCCCGCTCGAGCTCGCGATCGCCACGCGTCAGACCGACGTCGGCGTGAAGGCCGTGGACGCGCTGGGTGACCTGTGCGGTTCCGACGACAAGGCGCTCGAGGCGCTCATCGGCGCGCTCTCACACGACAAGCACGACGTGCGCGGCCAGGCGGTGAACCGCCTTGAGGATCACTACGGCAAGAAGTCACCGGAGACGGTGCTGCTGGCGATGAGGTCGTCGCGCGCGGACATGAGGATCCACGGGCTTGCGCCTGTCTCTTATACACATCTCCGAGCCCACGAGACAGGCAGAAATCTC